>JBAWZF010000026.1 GCA_037143175.1 bacterium | reverse complement strand
GTCCACAAACCCACGACTCCCCAGCGCCACCCCATCCGTGAAATACCGCACCCGGACTCCGGGGACAGACCCATAATCACGCACTTAACCTTCCTACTCTTAACCGCCCCACTTACTCGGATACCCTTAATCGACTACCCTTAACCGGCTACACTTACCATAATTCCTGTTATGTTGAGCTCAACATAACAGACCAACTGTCGTCTCAGAACCGCATCGATCGCCGGTACCGGGACGGGAACGGGGACAGGTTAACAGTAGAACTCCCATGTCCTCTTGCAAAACGACGCATTGTGTAACAGGTTAGAAATAAGTGAGTTGCGAAAAAGTCTCATCATGAGACTTTCAGGCCCTCTATAGAAACCCGAAACTTTTGATCCGATTCAGGTGGATTCTTCTTGCCGCAAATCCTGAGCCGCTCGGATCATGGCAAGGTAGTTGTCGGTCGGGACATAGGCTGGAATGGAGTTCCCTGAACCCAAGGCATACCCTTGCGACGACTTCCTGAATCGTCTGCCCGCTTCACGCACCTTGTCGTAGATGACGTCCGGAGTATTCCCGCACAGGAAATCCATGTCAAAGCCACCCAACAGACCTATCCTGTCGCCATAGGCCGTGATCCAGCGATCGAACGGAGCGATTGAATCTTCATTCGAGTGTTTCGCGTCGATCCCCAAGGCGATCACGTCGTCCATGATTTCAAAGATACACCCGCATGAATGCCAGAGAAATAGTCCGTTACCGGAATGCACGATGTCAATCACACGGCGATACTGCGGGAGGATGTGCCCACGAACTGTCGCCGGATTGGTCAGAAGCGACGACTTGAAGCCGAGATCGTCCCCAAAACGGCAGGCCGCAAAGTACGTTCCGTAGCGCGGCATGAATTCCTCCCAAATGGCGCACATCAGATCGCCGATAGCACGGAACAAGTCGGCGTAGAGATCCGGATCGTCCACTTCCATGAAAGGGAGGTATTCCATCCCGACCAGGCTTTCGGCCAGTTCAAACACACCGTTGCCGACCCCGCCGACCGCCTTCATGCCGGACGGTAGCGCGGCAACGAGGGCGTCCAGGCGCGGACGAGCGTAACGCCAATAAAGCAGGGGCAATTCATTCCACGGATAGGCATTGAAGTCCGAGCGGGATTGAATGGGACCTTGGCCGCCGCAAATCGCCATCTTCCCCGGCAACGTCGCGCCGATACAGACTTCGTACGACACCGTGTCGTATGTCATCTGGCGGAAGAAACGACAATGCTGGTGAAAGTACTCGGCTTTATCCTTCGCGTTTCCGCCTTCCAATTCGGCAAAGCGCAGGCCCAGAATCTTTTCCATGGATGCCGCGTTGACAATATGCTCGTACAGCGGTAGGCGAACGGGGCGTTTGTTCAGCATCACGTTCGTAAAATGCCGATAGTCTGGCTGAAATTCCATATGCATCTTCATTAGGTTTTAAGGTGTTTTCTGATGGTGGAGGATGCGGGGGTCGAACCCGCGACCTCTTGAATGCCATTCAAGCGCTCTACCAAACTGAGCTAATCCCCCATCAGAAAACTTCCGCTGTAAAACGGGCCGCAATACTGCCGACTTGTTTGTGTATTGTCAACCTTTTGCCTCGATATTTTTCAAATTAACTACCAACTCCCGGGCAAACTTTGGAATACCGGGATCACGAGCCCCCATGCAAAGCACAACATCCCCGCTCTTTGCCTGCGCCACGATCTCCGCCATCATCACTTCATATTCAGTCATCCACTCGGCAGAAACCCCGCGCTCCCGTAATCTGGCAACCAGTTCATCCGCATCACGTTGCTTGCTGACGGTACCGCCAGCGTAGTAGACAGGCAGCAGGTAGAGTTTATCGTTCGGCCGACACACCTCCACAAAGGTTTCAAGCAGATCATCAAACATCAGCGACAGAGGCCTGTACCCATGCGGACGCCAGAACGCCAGTACGCGACGGTAATGGGGAGCGACCGCCCGCCAGGCCGCCGCGATCTTTGCAGGATTATGAGCGTATTCATCCAGTACGGTCACGCCGGCAGCTTCCCCGATCAGTTCAAGTCGTCGCTGGATGCCCCTGAACTGGCTCAACGCATCCCGAATGGGTTTGAGCCCGAACCCCATACGCCGGCACAGCATCGCAGCCTGCATTGCATTTTCGGCATTGTGCGCCCCCAGCATTGGGATCTCAAACGCAAGCCCCTCAAACTTAAATCGGACACCTCGCCTGTCCAGTTGCGGTGACACTTCCTGCCAGGGCATTCCCGGATCCCAACCGGCAATGCACTCACGCCGGACCTGCCCCCTGAACTGCGCGAACAGACGCTCGGTCTCCTCAAGGCTGAAATGATCAGCAGACATATTTGTAATCAGTGCCCAGTCTGGATTAAATTTCAACAACGACCGATCACTCTCGTCCGCCTCAATCACACACAACCGCGATTGCCCTGTGCGGACGTTCCCAATACGGGTGGCATCAGCCCAATTGACCAGCACGCCCCCATTCACCACCGTGGGATCTGCCCCCAACTGTTCCAACAACCAGCCCATCATTCCGGTAACTGTTGTTTTTCCGGATGTCCCGGCAATGGCAACCACCTCTTTACCCGCCACCAGCTCCGCCAGCATTTCGGCGCGATGACGAACCGGAACCTTCAACCGTTGAGCCGCCGCAATATCGGGATTATCCTGTTCGATGGCCGTGCTGACCACCACGGCACCCGTATCCGGCTTCACACCCTGGCCATCCTGAGGATAAAATTGGATGCCCGCTTCCTTGAGTTTGTGAATCACCTCAAGATCCTGGCCTTGATCCTGATACCGGTCCGACCCGCTCACGCGCCATCCCCCGCCGCTAAGCGCCTGCGCCAGAGCATTCATTCCTACTCCGGCCACACCTACCAGATGGCATGATTTTATCATTTCAGTGGTCATATCATTGTCCTCGCGTCTCCGGGAAGAGATAATCGATGAAATGGCGAACCACAATATCCCCTTCAGGCGGAGATATGGCCAGATCGGGGCTCAACTCGATTAACCAGAATTTCCCGGTCTTTTCGTTAACGAGAAAATCAATCCCAATCACCGGTACACCCAACTTTTTGGCAGCCCGAGCCGCGAGTTTCACCAAAACAGGCTTAACCTCCCGGGTGACAATATCCACGCTCCCACCGGTATGGTAATTTGAGGTGAGTCGCACCTGAACCGCTCGCCCAGCCTTCGGCACACTCCCCCATTTCAATCCCAGCGCCGTAAGATTACGGCTCGTCTCTGAATCCAAAGGAATCACATGACTGGGATCCTGTTGCCGCTCGATTCGATTTTGAGCCAATATAAGTTTACGGATGGAATCCCGCCCATTACCAGTGACTCGGGCAGCCCGTCGGCGAATAGCCGCCACATACCGGTAGTCCACAAAAATGAGCCGATAATCCTCACCGCTGACGAACTCCTCCAGCACAATCTCTTCCTCATATTCCCGGGCAAACTCAATCGCCAGGAAAAGCTCTTTCAGGGTGCGAACGGCCACCGAAACCCCGCGCCCCCCCCATTGGGTACAGGGCTTGACTACAATCGTCTTGTACTTTTTCAAAAAAGTTTTGGCGGCGGCCAAATCCGAAAACGACTGCTGGGCTGGCACAGGGAACCCGTTTGATTTTAGAAAAATGTTGGCCAGACGCTTGCTTTGCGTCATGTGAAAGGTCACCGCGCCCACCTGGTCTGTAAGGGCATTATAACATCTGATCCGCTTGCCTTTATGCTTCAATACAAACACAGGTGTCACGGGATCGATGACTTCAATCCCGATCCCGCGCCGCTGCGCCTCCCGGGTAATCGTCGTGGTATAAATGGAATTCATAAGCAGCCATGTTAGGGAATCGGACGGGATGGATAAAGAAAAGAAATTCTTATAAAGAACTGTTGTTTAACCCCAGTAAACGTTAGTATTGTTAAAAGTAATGACTATACGAATTTTAGGCGCACATCCTCTGGCTGTTGATCGCGAAGGACGTTTGCTATCCAGAACTGGGACTCTTTTTCCACGAAGCCGAACTCTGGTGACCCTGCCCGGCATCCATGCCACTCAAAGTATAGCCTACATTGCCGACATTAATGCGACACGACTCGCATCAGGCCAACCCAAATTGGATGAAGAAGACGAAATGCGCGAGTGGCAGAATTCGGTCGACTTGATCATGGATTCCAGCGGCATCCTGATCCGGCCCGATCCCGAAAATATGGCCCTCGCCTTCGAAGCTGATGAGCTGTTGCAGGAATTGGTGTCCAAACAAAAAATCAAGTTCCTGAACCTCATGAATGAGAAAGTCCGCTCAGGCATTAAGAGTCGTGGCGAGAATTGGCGAATTGCCTCACTGCCCCAAACGCCTGATGAAATGAAGCGGATGATTCATGCCTCTATTACCCCGATCGGGGGTAAAGCCATCTATTACTACAGCCGCGACACGGGAACACGCTTCATCAGCTTTCAACAGTTTTGCAACCTCGGCAACCTTCCAGACGCCGAGTTAAAAAGCCATCTCATTGAGATCCGTGACTATTCCGGCAAATACAACCGTATGGCTCATCCAGAGGTCGCGTTCTTTGCTGCCGACAAAACCTTTACCCACACCCGTTTTTCCCATGCGCTTGAGGGCCCCATCCGCACCTGCTACGAAACCCTTAAAGATGCCTTTCGCGAGGCCGTTCCCTCGGAATTACGCGAGGATAATATCGAGGATGTGCAATGGCGGAACATGATGTTTTCTGCACTTCTCGGCCAACACGACAAAACGATTCCCGAAGAAGTGTTACTGGGGTTGAGTCCTGAATTCTTCATGCAAATCGAATGGCTGCCTGGCGGCAAAATTGAAGAAGGCGAACTTATATTCGACTCCATTTTTGACGAACTCGACCGCCATCCGGAATCGCCTGACTTACAAATGTTGTGTGACGAAAAAGCACGGGGGTTTATTTTTAATTTCGTCAGGGAATTTGGCGATATCGAATACGTCAACATCGGCCGGGTCATAGGCTCCCTTTCCCGACGCCCAACAAGCGCGGGACGTCGGGATGTCTACGTCTCGGAAGTTAAACAGGCAAATATTGACCGCCCTGTTGTCCGCATCAGCCGCATGCAAAAGTGGGGAATCCGGGAACATCTTAATGAAGGAAAAGACCTGCTCCCCTCGATCATGGAAGCGGAGGAGTATACCGAGTACATCCTTGACCGGCGGCTGGGCTGCCGCCAGCTTGGCATGAATCTACCGCCCCGCATGACCACCCGTAAAATCAGCGAACATTACCGGGGTACCCGGTATGATGGACAACTCATCTGGTCTACCTATTTCGAGCGCGACTATCTCCCCGGGCTGGCAAGCGACAAAATTCCACGATCTCGATTTTTGAATCCCGCCTATTGCATCAAATTTGCCGAGTTACTTGGAAAAGCGGCGGCATCCAGCCTGATTGTCGGGCGCATGAACCTACAGAACTCGGTGCTTTTCGATGATGGCGATGAAGTCATTCTTGAAAATAGTTCTGGCTTCCCCACCGAACTCATTGTCTCGGATCACACCGGTACCTTTACCGACTATTTCTCACCTCTGGACACTTTTGCCAGCTCCTATGCCGCTCCCATTCTCCGGCGGATTCCATTCTTTCCATCGCCCCAAGCCGTGATAGATGCCTATCTCGCCTCTTTTGTCGAGCGGGTGCTGCATATCCAGCAGGACTATCGCTTGCGAAAGCGGGCTTTCGACATGCTCTTTAAACATCGCCCACGCGATGAGCGAGGAAGTTTTGCGTATCGGTGGGAGCGTGTTTTGGACAGACTGAACCACACTAAGCCCGCCAACCTGGAAAGTTCCATCCGGAAAGAGTTCACGAAATAATCATACACCCAGTGACAGCACCTTCGGTTCTATTATTCATCTTTCTCCTGTCTGGAATCGCCCAGGGCACTCCCTGCCTGGAGTTATATCCGGCACCCAACACTCCAGAAGTCTGCCCCAAACTTGAATTAAAATTCGAGGATGCCCCCCTCCTTGATCCGCATTTCGAAAAAAACCGATGGCCCTGCATTGTCAAGGGGGGCCTGTGGGCCAAGCGACAGGCCCAAAGCACGCTTCCGGATCATGCCAAAGTGCTTATTCCAGAATTAAAAAGATGGTTTGTCATTGAAGGTTTACCCCAGGAACTGGCATGGGTAGCCGAAGTTGAATCCATGCTTAACACCAACGCCGTCAGTGGCTCAGGCGCACGGGGTTTATTCCAGTTCAAAAGGGAGGCCGCCAGACGATTCGGCCTTCTGAAAGAGGCCGATGATTTTCGTGCTGAACCGGAAAAAAGCGCCAAAGCCGCCGCCCGATATCTTGCAAAACTTTATGCTCAGTTCAGTGATTGGACTCTGGCCGTCGCTGCCTATAATGCCGGGGAAGGATGCGTGGGAAGACTGCTGAAAAAGCATGAGACCAGTGAATACGAAGCCATCGCCCCATACCTCCCCCCTCAAACCCAAGTCTACGTCATCAAGGTCATGACCACCCTGGCCCTTCGCGAAAACACACAACTTAGCGCATTACCTTCACCCACTATCCCCACGATCAATCCCATCGGGAATTGACCTGATTGCGAACGCGGCCAATGATATCCCTCTGATCATAAGAACGATCATCCGAATACCCACCACTATCCCCAAAAGACATCATGGAACAGGAGGCGCGCACGTCATCGTTGATAAAACGGGAGATCTGAGCATTTGCATGCTTCCCCCCTGCCGCCCCCCAGCGTTGATAGACCCGCCTGGGCCAGGTAATGTAAAGGATATCACGGGCGCGGGTCATGGCGACATACGCCAGTCGCCGCTCCTCCTCAAGGTCCTTTTCGCTGCCGGTGGATTTTTCGGAAGGCAGGGAGCCATCCGAAGCGTGGATCACATACACGACATCCCATTCGCACCCCTTGGCGGAATGAATCGTGGATAATACCAGCCGGTCATCATGTTGCGCGGCATGCGAGGCGATATCACGGGTTGAGTTAGGCGGATCCAACGTCAGATCGGTCAGCAATTGCCGCCGTGACTTGTACTTGGAGGCGACCTGCTCTATGTGGTCCAAATCACGGACTCGGGACTGGGCATTTTCATAACGGAGACTCATGAGCGGTTCATAGAATGTCCGGATGCGTTGAATCTGAGCTACCGGCTCCGACTCCCCCGCCGCCACCAGATCATCCAGCAGTTTACCGAGTAAATTCCAGCCAGCCCTGGCAGAGGCTGGTACTGGAAATGTTTTCATGGCGAGGGGATCATGGGCCCTACTGATATGATTAACGATCTTAGCCGCTGTCGCCGGCCCGATCCCATCGATCATCTGCAAAACCCGGAACCAGGCAATTTCATCGGACGCATTTTCAGAGACGCGCAGGAAACTGATCAGGTCCTTGACATGCGCCGCATCCAGGAAGCGAAGTCCGCCATATTTATGATAGGGAATATTCCGGGTGGTCAGGGCAATTTCCAGAGAGTCTGATAGATGACCGGAGCGGAATAGAACCGCCTGTTTATTCAAGGGGATCCCCTTTTCGAGATGCTCCCTGATACGATCCACAACAAAGACATCTTGTGAGGCCTCGTCCCGGCAGGTCACAATCATGGGCCGCTGCCCCTCCTTGCGGGCAGACCAGAGATCCTTGGTAAAACGGTCATGGGCCTGGCTGATCAGACGGTTGGTCGTTTCCAGAATGGGACAGACAGAGCGGTAATTCTGTTCCAGGGTAATCACCGTTGCGCCGGGGAACTGCTCGGGAAAATCAAGGATATTACGGACATTCGCCGCCCGGAACCCGTAGATACTTTGAGCGTCGTCACCCACCGCCATGATATTCGGATTGAATTTCCGCAGTGCCCGTAAAATATCAGCCTGGACCAGATTGGTATCCTGGTATTCATCCACCAACACATGATCAAACCGACCGCCAATTTCACGAGCGAGATCGTCATTGCTCAACAATTGCAGCCAATACAGCAAGAGATCATCGTAATCCATGACGCCCCGCTGCTGCTTGCGGATGACATAATTGCTGAATAAACTTTTCAGTTCCTCCTGATATTCCAGACACCAGGAAAACTGTTTCACCAGCACCGTTTCGAGTTTCTCGCCCCCATTGACGCAACGCGAATAGATCGCGAGACACGTATTCTTGCGGGGAAAGCGTTTGTCATTTTTGCCGATGTTTAATTCATTGCGAATCACATTGAGCAGATCTTCGGAATCCGACTGATCCATTACCGTAAAATTATTAGGCAGGCCTGCCTGTTTTGAGTAGGTGCGAAGGAGCCGATTGGCGATGGCATGAAACGTCCCGCCCCAGACGCGGCCCGTCATGTGGGCGCTATGCATACTGACCGCGGCGGCCCGACTCAGCATCTCCTCGGCGGCGCGCCGGGTGAACGTCATAAGCAAGATATTCGCGGGGTTTACGCCCTGGGCGATCAAATAGGCCACACGATAGGCAAGGGTTTTAGTTTTACCACTCCCCGCGCCAGCCACCACCAAGAGAGGTCCTTCTCCATGAACGACGGCCTGTCGTTGCTGAGGATTGAGATCCGCCAACCATTCCAAATTATCTTTAACCGATTCTGTCATCTGTTCCATCCATGTTGAAAACGTTAATGATGACAGAAACTCACAAACGCATCAAGGGTACAACCCACCACGCTCATTTCCGGGTCACCAGTGCTGACATATCCGGTGTTAAAGTGGATGCCGACGTCCCGGCGGCATTAGTGTCTGTAACAGGCCATCCAGGCGCAAATGCCGGTGTTAAAGTGGATGCCGACGTCCCCACGACACCACATTTATTTCATTTTTGGCTTGCTAGGATCAGATTCAAACGCCATTATGCCCGCCTTTCTTGAGGTCAAAGCCGAGCTTTTTGTCGACGAAATGGCTTCAAAAAAGACATGGTGGGATTCCGGAGCGGTCAAACGGGGCAGACTGTAAATCTGCTGGCTACGCCTTCTAAGGTTCGAATCCTTATCCCACCACCACTTACTAAAACCGCGTGTTTCCTAAGGAATACGCGGTTTTTTCTTGTCTAAATTCGGCAATCGCGAGTTTGCGGTCACCCTCATCGTAGCAATCGCCCTCCTCCTCCTGCTTGGCGTCCAGAGACGATTCACGGGCCTATTTTCAACTATGGAGGGACGACCTCCGTATCGTCCGCCGGGGTAGCTCTGCTTATTATTTCTTAAAACGGGCCGCCAGTTGTTTGAGTTCGTCCGCCGCCAGCGAGGCGGCAAACCCGGCATCCGCCTCCGCGATCACCTGCCGCGCGCTATCGGGATTTTCCAAAGCCACACGCAGATTTTTAACCTCATCTGGCATCAGGTCCACCTTCGACCCATCGTTCTTGATAATGGAACAGATTCCTGTTTCCGGGCACAATTCTATATTGAGTTTGTCCATGTGATTCCTTCTTTCTGTCTTAAGTCTGACTGTTGGATTTTAAGATATTGTCCTAACCCAAGTATGCTAGGAAGCGCGACTCATGGCGTCAAGAAATTCCAGCCCCCTCCCACGAATGCAGAACAATATCTTTAATGTTGCCGTCAAATCTCCCGCCGGAGGCGGGGAAACGGGGAACAGGCCCCATGTGCGCTTTACGGAACGCTTTCTCCGCGGGCAAACTCAAGCATGCGATACCACTCTTCGCGGGTGAGAGAAACCTTGTCGGCCTGTATACTTCCTTTGATGTGTGCAACATTGACCGTTCCGATGATGGGGATGATATTCGCCGGATGCCTGAGTATCCAGGCCAGGAGGATCGCCTCGGGAGTGGTTCCCTTTCCGTCCGCGAGCCTCTTTACGTAAGCGGCCAGGTCCTTCAGATGTTGCGGCGCCTCCGCTGGCGGATTGAGCGGAATACCGCGGGCGACTGGACTCCACGCCTGAACTGAAATTCCATGAAGCCTACAATAATCGAGCGTCCCCGAGGCCAGAACCGAGGGTTTCCCCACCACATTCACCAATACGCCTTCCGACACAAGATAATGATGTAGAATGCTCAACTGCAACTGATTGGTGACAAGCGGCTGTTTGACGAATTTACGGAGGAGTTCGATCTGCAGAACGTTGTGATTGCTGATGCCGAAATAGCGCACTTTTCCCGCACCATGCAACTCATTGAATGCTCGGTCAACTTCCTCGGGCGAAACAAGCGCGTCCGGACGATGCAGCAGCAGTATGTCGAGATAATCAGTCTTGAGGCGTGAAAGGCTGGCCTCGACTGTCCGGATAATATGTTCGAAACTGAAGTCATATCTACCGGGCTCCCCCGTTTCCGGCGTATCCCTGGGCCGTATGCCGCATTTTGTCTGAAGAATGATCTGATCACGCGGGACCTGTTTCCAGAAACCGGAGAACAACTCCTCGCATTTGCCGCGGCCGTAAATGTCCGCATGATCGAAAAAATTAATGCCTTCATTGTACGCCGCAACGCAGACATCGACAGCGGCCTTCGGCAAATCGGCCGGCACCGCCTGAATGGATGCAAGCTTCATGCAGCCGTACGCGATCCGCGATACGGTGAGCCCGGTGTTCGGAATGGATACCATCTTCATCATCATGCTCCTTGATATTTAGGTGAGTTCGAAATTCGTGCATGGGGTAGTATTATCAATGCTGGACGCTGTCAAGAAGATCCAGCCATTACAGGGATGGCTTGACAGTCCGTAACATCAAGGCTTCAAGTTTTCGCAGGTGATTGTCGCCGACCGTCAGGTAGACCGAGAATTGATCCCATGACCCGCCATGCCGATCCTTGAGATGCTGTTTCAGGCGAGTCCGCAGGTTAGTCGCCAAACCGATATAATAGAGTTTCCCGCGGCGATATAACGCATAGATCCCCTGCCGCCCCCGCGCATACTGCCCGATAATATCCTGATGCCGTTCTAATGCCTGCCTGGAGATGTTCTCCAAATGCTGACAAACTAACTGCGTGCGTCGTTTCATCAGATTCCCCCCTTAATCCCACCAGCTATAATTTGAAATTGCTCTTCTGTTACAGGCATTACTGAAAGTCGGGGCTGACGGACCACGGCTAGTGTCTGCAATCGTTGATCTGCCTTGATTGCCCTAAGGGGAACAGGATGTTCCAGCGTTTTCATTGGCACAAAATCACAAGTCAACCATTGTGAATCGGTACAGGTAGGATCAGGGTAAGCCTCACGAGCGACTTCCATAACGCCGACCACTACCAACTCTTCCTGGCTGTGGTAGTAGAGTACCTTATCACCCAATCGCATTTTCGAGAGATTGTTTCTGGCCGCAGGACTACGAACACCTCTCAGGGTGAAATGTCCCCTCTTTACGATTTCGGCCCAAGCGGTACGAAAGGGTGCAAACTTGATCAGCCAGAATCTTTTCTCTTCGGGTATTGACATCGTCCGTCGGATTTCGTTCAATATTGCCAGACACAGCCACCAAGCGTGGAACAGTGCACAAGGGCCGTACCCGTCAAAAGGTGCGGCCTGCTTTTTTTGCTATCGCCCATTCCTTGTGAAACCCTAAGGCTCGCTTCGGGATCGGACAGTAAGTTGTGACGAGAAACAGCCCCTCGTAACGTTCTTTTATGACCACCAAATAATTTACTGGCGAATGCCAAATACAGTAGTGGCGCATTCCATAACGCACATTCCACCAGCGTTTGACGGCGGTGTGGGCATGATTGATCAGTAGCGGTTTCGCCCAAGGCATCCTTATCATTCTGGTCAAGTCAGGAGTACGCTTTTGTTCGTCCTCATCCTCCCCCTCCGTCACCATATGCCAATAGGTGTATTCACGAGCCGGATTCGCAGGGTGGGGTTCACGACGAACCATAACCGGTTTGCCTCTCACGGATGGCAGCGTACCACCAGCGGGGAAATCAGTCTGGTATCTCGTCAACGACTGGGGTTCGACAATTGGGACACCACCATTATCCGGAAGAATCGGCGGAAAAACCAAGTTACCGCTCATATCACTGGATTCCTTTCCAACGAACGTTCCACAACGATTTTCGGCACTAGAGTCGTATCCGCTTTATCCAGAATCGCCTTCACTTTTGAGGCCAGCGCCGCCTTGGCAGGGCTGGGTTGGTGCCCGACATTACGCTGGGGATGGCTGTGTATCCACGCCACGCAACCAAGCAGAATATCCACCAGTTGATCAAGCAGAACATCGTGACTGGCAATTTGCGACACGCCTTCGACAATTCCACTGCGCGTCCAATCGTAATGTGCATCGGCCAGCCGGTTCTCAAGTTCCCTGATCCTGGTTCCACCGCGCGTGTCCTTCACATCCACAAAAATAGCATGTCTTGCTGGTGGAATGAGTGTTTCGCGTAAAAGATCGAAATAACGGTCGTAGTACCAGGCTTCGTGCCGCTGCATATAGTCCACAACAGCTGGCGCAGAGTCTTCTAAAACCTTGTTGTACTTCTCCCAATCAGCAGATTCGGGATCTGCGGCGCCAGATGGCGGTGCGGGCAATTTTGGCGGTGGCGGATGCTTTGGCGAAATGAGCGCTCGGAACCGTAAATCGGGTTCGTTTAGAAAGAAATCCAAAGCCACCTCGTAAAACCTAAGGCCAGCAGGCGACACCTTGGTCCACTTGAGCTCCCGCTTAGCGGGCCAGCCAAGCTCAGCAAGACGCTCACGCAATGCCACCGTCAGCGGACGGACACGATCACGAGGCACCAGCAACGCGCCCAGAATCATGTCCGGAGCATGATCGTAGGCCAAATGGCCAGTCTCATCGCAATACACACACCATCGGTCAAAGTATGGCACCTTACCAGCTGCCCGCAAATTTCGACGCTGGGCGGTCGCTAACCTCGAATAACGGCGAACAAACCACGTTTCGACCTCAGCAATGTCAGCTTGAGTTAATCCGTATGCATCATAAACCAACCGATCAATCTCTAACTGTTCTTCAGGCGCATAGTCGTACCGCGGATCTGCTCGTTGCTTTGCAATCACCTTCGCTACCAGGGCACGAACATCCACGATCGGGAAAGGGATTTGCGTATCCACTAAACCCTGCTCAGGAGACTCAACCGTGTGTGCACGGTATGGTTTCAGGAAATACTTAAACGCTTTTGAGGCCAATACACCCAAGAGAGCCGAAGTATCTAAATCTGTGGATAGAGGGATTATCGTAGATCCTTTATTCCCAAAAATTGCGCAACAACTTCGTCGAAAACTTGGCGAATAAATACCGGTTGGCGAGTAAGTGATACCCTTCGCGAAATATGCATCGGCATTCCTGATAACAGCACATAGCTCATTACGCTTGTTATCATCACGAACACCTATTGTGAGTGTCCGCATTCTATCAATTGCGAATTCACTCCAGTCAATAAAGTAGTCAGTCGGAACCCAGTAATTAGGCGTCCACCCCTCTCCAGCATCTGATTCTCCACCTTTGTCAAATGGAACAATATAGCGCCCTTCAAAATACCGACGTGAGCTCTTGTTTTCTTTCGAAATGCCCTTTTGACTCACTTCATGACGCAAGTCGGAATCGGATCGGATATGTTCCAAATCCGCATCGGTTAACAAGAACTGTTTATATTGGTCAATCGACCTATAACTGCCTCTGGCCTCAGGGCTCTGAAAGAGATAGGAGTCATTGTCTCCGGTAGCCAACCCTTGCTTTACATCCGCAATATCGCCAAGTCTTACAAGGCGTACGGTTCTCCCATTAAATACAAGACTGCGGACCGGAGTATCAACCTCTCCAAGCTTTACATGGCGCACGGGAGCTGTTGTATCATTCATTAGTTCGAATAATTTTGGCGATGCAACAAAAAATGGCAAATTCGTGTTTCTCGCGATCAGCGTCTGAGGATAGTGATAGACTGCGCAAGATTCTGTGGACACATCCCGTCGGCGCTCGGAGCCTGCAGTCTCAAAAAGCAGGTTCAAGAACCGGTCATGTTGCTCGCTGATACTGACTTGGGTGAGGTCAACCATCTGACACCATGGCCCTTTGGCCCATGCCTCGGTCAATTCTGCTTCCGTTGGCGCAGTCGTTCCCGGCCCGCCACCTCTTTGAAGCAATATGATGGCGGTGTTGACCGTGGCCGAGAAGGTATCCGGGTGGACCCGAATCATCTTGTGAATGCGCGACCCCATTAACTGTTCCCGCAAAGACCGATGGGTCTTGATGGTCATAAAGGTATCGGACACGATGTAACTCAGCACACCGCCAATACGCAGGGGCGTGGACTGTTTTCCGTCACCCATAAACCGGGCGATAAAGGCCCCGTAGGGATCCTTGGAGCCCAGATGTAATGCCTCCTTGACCTCATCAGGTATTTTGTCGCCGCCATAGGGCGGATTTCCAATGACAATATCGAAGCCAGATCGAGGGCTGGCGGGGGTCTTCCGCCCCGGCACAACCAGTTCCTGCTGTTTTTGGGCATCGTTGACAAGGGGCATTTCACCACCAACCGTAGCGCCCGGGGCATCGGCACAGATTTCAGGGAAAAAGACGGCAAAGTTGAAAAAAGGTGCAGGCAGAGTCGAGTGACGGAACCATTCCTTAAGTAGTTCGCGATTGCGGAGATCCTGAGTTCGTTTATCCTTATATTCGTGTCCCGTCACTTCCCTAGAGAATCCCGGCAGTAATTCACTCAAGGCGGCGGCGATTTCATCAGCCAATTCCTCACGTCGGGTAGTTTGCGTCTCAGGCTGGTAATACTCGTCACGCGCCGACTGATATTTCCGGATAGCTTCACGTTCAAATAGAGAAACCTGCACCTCGCGCAGCGTGTTGGCACAGAGAACCTTCGTTTCCAGATTGGGAAGCGGAGTGAGGCCATAATTGCCTTTGGGATTATCCAGGTTGATATTTTGATCCACCAGCAGTGAAATAAAAAAACGCAGTTTCGTAATCAGCACCGCTAGCGGCTGGATATCCACACCATAGACCGCGTTCTTTATCAACCCTAGCTTGCGGGAATAGTCATCGGCATGTCGGGCCAGTTCCTTCTCGGCGGTCTCACGCAGATGGCGGTCAGGAATGTGACTCACTTGTCGATGTAACCAGCGGCGATTCTGTGGATCCACACGTTGCAGGAGGGCGACCATACGATGTAATGCACCCATGGGAAAAGCACCGGATCCGCAAGCAGGGTCAAGGATACGAATTTCATCAAATGCTTCAACTATCCACCCTGCTAACCGCTTCTGGCTGGAATCAAAGGAGTCATGATAGAGGAGACTCTGCAAGGCCTGGCACTCCTCCGGCGAAGCGGCACGGGCTCGAATGTAATTTTCCAAGTGGAGGCGCAGTGCCTCATTAACCATATAGTCAATGACACGGCGGGGGGTATAGTAAGAACCTGATGCCTTACGGGCAGAGGTTGCCGCGCCTTCATCGCTGGTATCCACTTCGGCCAGCAGATTCTCGAAAACCAAACCCAGGAGTTCCGGATCCAGCGCAATTTCTTCTTCCAACGGAGTGTTTTCGGCAATGGTAAACTTGTACCCATCAAGAATGCGATTGAGCCCCTTGACTGCCAGTATCTTCTTGTCGTGCTTGAACTTCCGTTCAGATGCGTAGAACAAGTCATTAGGTACGTGAATTACATCGTCATCAATAGTGTCGGAAGCATTGTCTTCCGGCAGCACATCGAATAGCCCCCCGTTTAGGTAGGGAATCCGATCAAATAGATCGTAATCAAAATCATCGGGCAAATGTTGTTTGCCGCGATATGAGAGTTTTTTAAGTTTAGGGTCTTTAACTGTCTTGTCATTGGCCGCGCGGCTAGCATCCAATCTGCGTTGATCCATTGGGGTATTGAGGCAGTTAAAAAATACGTTCTGAAGAATGCCGCGGTAATAACTACTGACGTCACTGAATTTCTGGCCCTTTAAAGGTTGACGAACAAGAATCAAATCCTGCCCGGCATCATCGGCAATTTCCAGCAGTTGTCGATCAATCAGTCCTCGTTCTTTCAGAAACCAACAAAAAATGGTGCGACACAACAGTCGGATAGTGAACTGTTTAATATTCTCATCCTGAGCATCTTTTCGCTCTTTCAGATAGTCGGCGATAATGGGGAGGCGAATGGTGTTGACGGCCCAGTAATACCAGGCAGCCAGTTCTTTGTAGAAGCGATGGTTAAGGGCCTCAGTACTCAGGGTCTTACGCCAAGCGTCATCTAACTGAGCGAAGGTGCTGATGGGCGTCTGAGGGGTAGAGAGACTCGACAGACTGAAGTCCAAGAGAATATCCAGATGCGCGCGATGTGGCCGGGTGCAACTGATATCCTTGATGAGAGTCACCTTACGATCCAAAACATCTCGGGACTGATCGCGTTTGTGGGCACGGCGATAGGTAATGGCCATGGAAATGAGGTCAGAATAACGGAACAGGATAAGAACAGGCTGCCGAAAAAGGCCATTCAGGACACGAGCGCGGTCAGCTAGTTCGACACGTGTGTAGGCTCGGTCAGGCAGACTAATGGCTAGAAAAAGATAAGACTCGAATAGACGCAAATCTGCTTTTTTATCCGATACTAACAGGAGTTGACCACCCGAGCCTGAAGCAATTTCCTCGCTGGTCAACTGTAGCAGCATAACAGGTGCACGCCCTGCCGACGTGCGCGCATCCGGAAAGAGTTTGGTATATTTCCCGACATGGTCTATCTCGCCAAGAAAATCCTGCAGACCGGAAAACTCCATCCTTTTTTCGCTATGATAACCAAGGGTCTTAAATAACGCGGTTGCGGCTTCAACTACAGATTGTTTGGCAAAAGCCGCGAGTGCACCGGATAATTGTTGGCGAAGGTTGGTCATAATAATTTTTTATCCTGTGATTTCGTTGTGAATTTCAACAGAGCTTTGCCTTTGGCGGTCAGCCGGTATTTTTGGAGGCGGCTGGTGGGTTTGTCGGGGATGGTGCGCTCAATCCAGCCAACCAAAAGTAAAGGTTCCAAATACGCCTTCCGGAAGTGTTCACGATCTGTCATGCCCGTTGCTGTTTGAAGTGTCTCCCGGGAATTTGATTCGTGTGCCACCGTATTGAGTATCATACCAACTTGCGCGGCGACTTGCGCGGTGACTTGTCCGGTGACTTGTCCGGTGACTTGTCCGGTTAACGCCATAAACTCCTTCGATAGTTCACGGAAGATGTTATCATGCAGTACTTTATCATCATTTTTGACTTGCGGGGTGACTTGCGGGGTGACTTGCGGGGTGACTACAGTCTGGTCCGCCAGCGGGGCGTCGAAATCAGGATATTTGACGATAATCCGGAAAACATCTCCCTCAATCAGTTCCGGATCACTTCCGCCAAAGAGTTTCCCGTATTTCATTAACTTGCGCGTGCCGGAGCCCAGTTCGTCCGCCCGCCCGATCTGCTGGAAAAAATGGGCAATAACCGGGTTTTTACTATAAACGTCCCGACTGAGTGCCCGCTGGCATACCTTGAATTCAACGGCTATGCCTTCGCCCTGTTTAAGTAGTGTTTTGAGGTCGGTCATCAATGCGTTACCTAATTAATTACCTATTTCATTACCCACTTGACTGGGTAATACCTATTTCGAATCACGATATTACCCTCATTATTACCCTTATTTGGGGTAATACCTCTTCTCAAATCTGACACAGTACACTCTTTAATACACTCTTTTAAGTGTACTACACTCTTTCCTTGTAAGTGCCTAAATCTGAAGGCCTTACCTAATAAATTACCCATTACCACTACCTATTACCCATTACCCGCACAAGATAATACCCCTACGAATACCCTTACGTAGGGGTACTACGTCTTTTCTGACACATTTCACTTAAGCCATACCACTCAATACACTCAATAATACACTCAATAGAGTGTAGTACACTCATTCTTTTTCATAGTTCCATCGGGCAGCACGCCCCTTTCCAGAACACGTAAGCCGCCCCTTTTTCTTGAGTTCAAATAAAAGCGTGCGAATCCAATCTCTTCCAACCCCCGGACAAGCCGACTCAACATCAACCAAGCGAAACGGCTCTTGTCTAGCCCGGATCCAATTCAGCACCATCTCACTCTTTTCACCACGAGGTGCAGCGATCTGGCCCGCCCGCTCCTCAAACTCATCGTAAGCCTTCTTGATGATGTACAACAGGTATCCAATATAGGGCCAGGGATCGTGCTTTCCCTCATGCCACCCTTTGGAACTGAGTTGAAGGGTTTCGTAATACCGTGCTTTATTCTCTTCAATAATCCGCTCAAGGCTGACATACCGCCCCACCTCAACCCCCAGATGGTAGGCAGTCAATAGCAATAGAAGCCGGGACACTCTCCCGTTCCCATCGCGAAACGGATGGATGCAGAGGAAATCCAGATTGAAGGCGGCCATGACAATGAGGGGCGAGATGTCATGGTCACGGCTCTGATCCTGCCACAGGGTCACCAGCTTGCAGGTAAACTCGGGAGTCTCTTTTGGAAGCACACTTCGAAACCGAACTCGCTCCCCACCACCAGCGAATTTCTCAATGATGTCTACCGGCTTATCCTTATACTGGCCTGCATCCCAACTTTCTCCACGACTCAGTTTGTGAAGATTCAGAATGGTCTCCTCGTTGACAGGAAGTGCAGCGCCTTGCGTATGGATAAGATTCAGGGCATCACGATAACCGGCCACCTCAATCTCATCCCGATCCCGTAGCGAAGGATGCCCAAAAACAACGGTTCCAATCCGTGAATCGTCAATAGTGACCCCTTCTATCCGATTTGAGGACACCACACTTTGAGCAACAGCATGTTCCCTAAGCACCTTCAACTTCTGCGGCGATTGCCGAGTAAACAATTCCTGCAACCCCTGGGCTTTACCAATATCCGACAAATACCATGAAGCTGACATGGGAATCTGCAGACGATGGTCTCGTATCTGTTCAAGCGTCTTCATACTTCATCACTCATACTTCATAATTTATTTAATCACCAACCAGGTTATGAGTTCAAAATCCGTGTCATCTTTAGCCTGCTCATTTTGATCCGGGATTACAAAATCTCGCCCAGCGGTCAATCCGACAGCAAGGCGCTTTTTAAATGTTCCGGCAATGCTTTTGACGGACTTACCCAACAAATCGTCATATTTTGCCATATCCTGACCGTGGACGGTTTCTTTGTCAAAGAGGTCGCAAAGTTGCTGATAGGGTTCGGTTTTACTGGCACAGAGCTTCTGAAAAAGGGTCAGGGTGTTCTTGGCATGGGTGAAGGTGAACCGGACGGTTCCGTCATCACGAATATAGAGCAGATAATAGCCACCCAGCGGGTTGACATTGGATGAGGTTTTCTCCTGCGGCGGGTTTTTATGTCGTAAACAGAAAATCACACCCGGCTTAACAATCTCATGCCAGTTCTTGTCAAACAGCCCGGCATCTTTGGTTTTATCCAAAGTCGGCACCAATCCATACAGTCCCAATGGCGCATCACGCAAAGCCTGACGGTTGGCTTCCAAAAAGTTCATCAGCTCAATACGGAAATCATCCAGCGTAAATTCGCTGAGCGAAACATTGTCGTCCATTTCTTCCAGATCAATGACCTCATCTCTAAGACGAAGAAGCTGTTTCTCACGGTAGGTCAACTCTTCTGTCACGAGATCTTTGATCTGATCCGGATTGAGCAAATCATCGGCACCAGTGGCGGCGATATCCACTAGCGCCATGCGGGCTTCCACCCGGTCCTTGAGGTTAATGTATTTGTTCAAATCATCGGTCGGCCAGAAATTGACAAGCTGAATCCGCTTGTTCGTGCTGCCGAGACGATCAATACGCCCAAAGCGCTGAATAATGCGCACTGGATTCCAGTGAATGTCGTAGTTGATCAGATAGTCACAGTCCTGCAGGTTCTGTCCTTCCGAAATGCAGTCCGTGGCAATCAGGATATCAATTTCACCCGCCTGCGGCATGTTAGGCATTTTTTCGCGATGCTTGGAGCGTGGCGAGAAATTGGTGAGGATGGAAATGAAGTCGGTCTGATGCTGGAAGCCCGCCAGCTTAAAAGTGGTTTTATTGTCACCCGACCCGGAGACCAGCGCAATCTGTAATCCGAGCTCATTCCGCACCCAACTTTCCAGATGTTCATACAGATAACTGGCGGTGTCGGAAAACGCGGTAAACACAAGCACCTTTCGATTGGCATCATTGATCGGGCTGCGCACCTTTGCCGCAATCAAGGTTTTCAACTCCTGGAACTTGGCATCGCGCTCGGGTGTAATCGCCGCCGCCTTCTCATGGATGGTGATCAACTGCGCAAGATCCCGCTTTAGATCCGCCTTCCATTCCTCTCGTTTCAGGTGCTCAAGCTTGAATTCCAATTTTTTTCCGACCGTTAACTTCTCAAGGAGTTCCGCGGCTTCCTCGTCCTCTTGCTGGTCAAGCAGATCGGGCTGGGTGTATTCTTCGAGATTGGTCTCAAAATGATCGATCTTGCCAAGCAATGTCTTGATCTTCTGGATCGTGTTATCGATCGATATCTCGAAGCTGTGGACTGAACTCTCAAGCCGCTTCAGGTAGTTGACCTGCATCATCCCGATCAGATTGAACTCACGTTTTTTCTGATCATTAAAAAGGGCGAGTTCGCCCTCCTTCATATACCTACTCAGATGACTCTCAAGGAGGTAGGCCGAAGGGTTGAAAATAGATAACTTGTAACCGGATATCGCCTCGTCCAACTCGTCATAAGTCGGAAAATACCCCTTGATATCGATGACGGTCGACCGGGCGAGTGGTTTGAGTCGCTCGGGAAATTCGCCCATTTCTTTAGTTCCGTAATAACTAACGATATGTTTGCGTGAGCGAGCGATGGTCAATTCATCCAGAAGCTTGAAAAACGAGGAGTCCAGGACTTCAAGAAGCCGGGCCACCTTGCGACCGGGATTCTTCTTCGTATCGGCCCAGTTGGTGAAGTTGGTCTGCGCATTCCGCATAACCTGGCCGATACTGCCAATGCTCAGTGTTTCTACAAAAGCGGTATCCTGATCCTGTGTGATCAACAAAAACTGATTGCGCAAATCCTTCAGGTTGTTGTTTACAGGGGTGGCTGAAAGCAATAGCACCTTGGTCTTGATTCCCTTTCGCAGGATCTGCTCCATCAGGAATTCATACCGGGTTGTTTTCTTTGTTCCGTCGTCCTGCACCGCGCCCCGTGTGTTATTCCTGAAATTATGCGACTCATCAATCACAACCAGGTCGTAATTACCCCAGTTAAGGGTATCGAACTTAGCCAGACCCAAGTCGGTATGCGCCATCACCGTGTAGGCGAACCGGTCTTTCAGCAAAGGATTACGGCGGTCATTGTCGCGATAGACATTCCAGTTATCCTCCAGCTTCTTGGGACAGAGCACGAGAACCCGGCTATTGAGTAATTCAAAATATTTGATCACCGCAAGCGCTTCAAAGGTTTTTCCGAGACCGACACTGTCGGCAATAATGCAGCCGTTATGCTTGATAATTTTATTGATCGCCCCCTTGACCCCATCCTTCTGGAAGTCATAGAGCATGTCCCACACATCGGTTTCAAAAAAGCCGGTTTTCTCATCCAACAGACCGCCTTTATCCGCCTCTTTGAGGTAATCCTCAAAAAGGTGGAAAAGCGTCTTGAAATAGATGAATTCCGGTGAGTGATTAGCGTAAAGCTGATCAAGGTAACTTAAAACCTCAGCTTTAACATCTTCGACGACCGCTTCGTCATTCCAGATTTCGTCGAACCAGGTGAGCAAGTCGCGCCGATCGCGGTTATCGTTTACCTCAAGATTCAACTCGATATTATTGCGCTCGCCTTTGCCGATCCCCAGGCCACTGACCGTGAAATTGGAACTACCGAGTAGCGCCTCCTGCACACCATGGTTATCCATGTGGTACATCTTGCCGTGAAGGAAGCCGGGATAGCGGACCGACCGGATATTCACCTTGCGCCGGATCCAGTCGGCACAGTCCTTGGCCACCCGCCGTTGTTCCAGCCGTTTCTGCAACTGAAGTTTGGAATCCTCGATATCGAACGCCTTTTTGTCGGTTTTGTCGGGATCGATATTACGGACAAATCGGGGTTCACCGAACAGGAACCGCAGTGAATCGGACGCTTCCAATTGCGAGCGCATCATGTCGTAGGCGTAAATCGTGAAATAGGCTGAAACGAAGGATAATTTTGACCCGGACTGGATCTTCTCTCGCAGAAAATCGCCTACCTTGCCTCGTTTATGATTATCCCTTATTCCCGAAATGATGTCCATGGTGGGCATGGTGCTAAATTGAAGCCAATAGTTCAAGCGGGATGATGGGAGCTGGCGACAAATGGCACTCAATGTCTTAGATGGTTTTTGGGGTCTTGATCACGGCGTCTGCGCGGCCCTCCTGACCTTCGTAGCCTTGGCGAAGTAGGTTGTCGGAGTGCAATGCGGCGATGATTTCTCCGCCTGCCGCCTGGAGAGCGGCAAAAAAGACCGAGTGATAGAAGGCTTCGCGGTTGAGTTGAATGTCGTACGGTGAGATAATCCGCTACTCACCTAGGAAAACTTCCTCTTTTCCGGGAATCGAATCCGCGGCGCCTTTTCGGGTAACTGATATCGCCGCGGCCTTGCAGGCATAGGCAAGACATTGCTCGGGAGAGAGACCCTTGATGAATGACGCGGCATAATAGCCGATAAAGGTATCGCCCGCCGCAGTGGTATCCACGGATTTGACTTTCGGCGCGGGTGCCGCCCATTGCCGCGGCCCGCTCTTGAGCATCGCCCCCTTCGCCCCAAGCGTCATGAGGATTTGCGCACCGGGGAAACGCCTCGCCAGGGCGGCCAATGCGGGTTTCCCCGCCCTGGCCCCGGAAAGATCGGCCGCCTCGATCTCATTCACAATGAACAAATCCACCAGCGATAACGGATACGTGAGGATCGCGGGATCAAAGGGCGCGGGATTGAACCAGATCTTCAGCCCGGCCTTGTGCGCGGCTTTCATGATATCCGGGATCGCATTGATCTCGTTCTGGAGCAGGAGAATGTCCCCCTTCCCGAAATGCTTCAGGGTCTGACGGATCTCCGGCAGGGTAATGGTCCGGTTCGCCCCGGGGAACAGCACGATCGAGTTCTGCCCGCCATCCGCCACCTGGATCACGGCATGCCCCGTCGGGCCGGAATCCCGCCTCACAAAACGAACATCCGCCCCCGCCGCCTTGAGAATGCCAACAAGCCATTCACCATCCTTGCCAATCCTGCCCGCGTGATAGACCGGGGCACCGGCCCGGGCCAACGCAATGGATTGGTTATTCCCCTTCCCCCCCGCGAATGTGGCAAGGGAAAGGCTGGAGAGCGTCTCACCGGGCTTGACGATGTGCGGAACCCGGTACACCAGGTCAATGTTGAGCGAACCGAAATTGAGGATCTTCATCAGCAACTCTTTACACCCCACGCGGCGACCTTGTCAACCAGGGCATCCGCTTCGGCGGGTGAACCCGCCCAGAGGTTGAGTATCACCCCCTCGGGCCGCAACCCGTCCATAAGCGCATCTAATTCCTGCGGCCCGGTATACAGGAACAACCCCTTTCCCGCCGCCTGTATCCGGCGAAGCATGGGCAGCCAGTACGGCATGGGCGGCTGCCCGGCGCCGGGCGTCCACTGGATGGCGCGCAGACTCGGGATTTCAAGCAGCATGTCGAGATGCGGCACCGCCCCCGGCCCGTCCAAATGATAGACGGCATAATCGAGCCAGTCACAGTGCGCAACGAGATCCTCCAGGAAAAACTCGCGGTACATCTCCGGCGAGATCATGCAGGAGAAGTCGTTCTGCAACGGGTAGGTCCGGCCCGGCGCCCACGCCGCCAACCAGCAGTTCGAGCCGTTACCCGCCGGCAACCGGTCGTAAAGCGTCTGGTAACACTGCTGCCAGAGTTGGCGCAGTTCGCTCAAACGGGCTTGCACCACATCCGGACAGTCCATCATATCCATGCACAGGCCATCCGCCCCGCGCACCGCCGCCAGTAGATCGGCCCCCATGCCAAGATCGGTGATGCCGGCAATGAACCGGCCGGGGGCAGCGGCGGCGATACGTTCGGTCAAGTGTAGCGTCGCCTGCCAGTAGGCATTCTGATGATCGAACTGCGGCCGCCAGGAACTCAGGTCGGTAACCGTGTGATCCTGCCAAGAGGTGTCGTGCTCCGGATCGAAATGGATCCGATTCCCGAGGAACGCGGTCAGAACGCCCGGCCCTAGATTGGGGTACCACATGGGGTAGGCATCGCCGGCGAAGTGGATTCCATCAAAGAACGCCCGCATCTCTTCGACCGTACGGTCCGGATCGGCCCACACGGATTCGTCCAGGATGCGCCACCAGCCCTTGGGCACCCCGGGGCGCTTGGGGGCATACACCTGAACCACGGGCCGGTCAACAAGTTGTCGCTCCCAGAAGGCGCGAAACCGTTCCTGACTTTTCTCCCAGTCAACCATTGAACACCTCTTTGAAGACACGGACGTAGGTTCCAAGCTGCTCCAGTGAGACTTCCGGGGGGATGCGGTGATCGGGGAGCGGCAGGAAGCCGCCTTCCGCCACCAGGGGACGCAAGGGCTCAAGGTGCGCCCGGATGGCGGCCTCGCCCCGGGCAATGACGTGCTTGTCCACACCCCCCATCAACCTCAGGTCGCGGCCGAACCGTTTCCGGAAGGCGCGGGGATCCGCCCCCCACGTGCCGACTTCGATCGGGAAAAGGATATCGAACCCGGACTCCACCCAGCAGGGCGCGAGGTCGTCCACCCAGCCGTCGCTGTCAATCAGCATGTGCGGGATGCCCATGCCGCGATAAAACTCCAGCAGCCGCCGGTAATACTTGTCGAAATGCCGCCGGTACATCGCCGGGGAGAAAAGCGGACCGGACTTGCCGCAGCAATCCTCGAAAATATAGGCGAAGTCAAACTGGACGCGCTCCAGCATCGGCCGGAAAATCGTCATGTAATGGTTCGAGAGATAATCAAGCATCTCCTCCAACAGCACGGGGTCGTCATACATCAGGTAACTGATGCCCTCGACGCCCATCCAGTCGCGCGGCCAGCCATACAAGCTGCCGGCCATGAAGGTGGCGACACGATCACGGCGGTTCAGGGCATCGGCCCTGGCTTCCCAGCCCACGGGTGGTGGCGCGGCGGCTGCCGCGTCAAGGAAGCCCCGGAAACGGTTCCAGGATTCCCGGGTCGGTTCCAGCGCTGGCGACACGTGCTGGCACAGACTGCTGCCGAGCTTGGGCCGCCGTTCCACGGCGCCCAGCGAAGTCCGCACCAGCCGCCATTCGGCGGTTTCCTCCAGAATCTGCTCCGGTTCCGGCGAGCGGGGCCAGGGCGCGGCGAGACCGTGAAGCGACCACATCCCCTCCTCCCAATCCTGATCGAGGCCAACGGCCGCCGCCACCGTCTGGCCTGCGGGCAACCCTTCCTGCTGCCACCGGGCCAGGGCTTCATCCCAGTAGCCGAAAATATAGGCTGGCAGACGGTCCATAGGTTGATAATCCAGGCAGGCGGCAAAGCGTTGGCGATGGGTCATGGGGGTAGGTTGTGTAGTCATGTGTTTAGTGTTTTGAGTAACCGCTGCATGAGATGTTCACGGAATGCGGGCAGATCGAGCCAGTCCAGAGCGCAGTGAACCGGTTGACCGGTGGCATCCTGCCGCAGGAACCCGTCGTCGGCCACCCGCAGGTTCAGATCCTCCACACGCAAGCCGTCGCGGCAGAACGCGAGGTAAACGGCCACGCAATCGAAAAGGATGGAGGTGTGCTGTTCCGGCTGCCCCTTGAGCCAACCGGACACCCTGGCTTCCGGCCCGTAGAAGTCGCGCCAGATGCGGTAGCACTCCATCAGGGCACCCAGGTCGGGATCCGCGCTTGAAGCGCGCTCCACACGCCGGAGTTGCTCGCCGCTGAGCCGCACCTGTCCGCAAGTATCCAAGGGCGTGATCGTCTTGTCCCACGGCGCCTGGAACACCCGCTGGGCGGCAGGGATGTCCTTAATCACGTTCCACTCCGCAATGGCACCCTCGGCGCCATCGAAATTCCGGGCGATGGAGCCGTGCATGCCCACGAATCGGGCTTTCTGCGCGATGCGGGGCTCCAGGAGGAGGGCGTCGCCGAGATTCGTTAGCGGCGCGATGGCGATCACCGTCACCGGCTCCGGACTATCCATGATGGTGCGTACGATGGCCTCCGCCGCATTGGCGTGGATGGTCCCCGGATAGCGAGCGAGGTCATAGTCGGCGGCCCAGGGCTGGAGCGTGCAATCGAATTGACCGCCGGGCCGCCCGATCCCGACCGCCACGTCGGCACGGCCGGTGAGCTCCAGCAGACGCGCGGTGAGCTTGGCGCGATAGGTCGTATCGCCCGTGGCAGTGGTCACCAACCGCAGGTCCAACTCCGGACAGCGCAGCAGATAGAGCAATGCCCAGGTATCGTCTATATCGGTTCCAGGATCTGTATCAAGAATGACAGGTGTAGTTTGCATCTTAATCATAATCGTAATCGTAATCGTAATCTTAATCGTGATCGTAATCCTTTCCGGGGCAGTCGATTACGATTATGATTAGGATTACGATTAGGATTTCTATGGGATACTAATAGTCGCACACCATCACCGTATCTTGAATACCGTCCCCCTCGACAGCACGTCCAACCAGTTATAGGCATTCACCTCGTACCCGTCAGCAATTCCGTCGTTATTCAGGTCATTCGTGAGCCCGCCAGGCAACAGGGTCGTAATCAGCACGTTGTCGACAAACGTATTCTGGTCGGCGCTATTCGCGTTTTTTACCCCCAGCAAATGATACCCGCCGGTGTTCGTCGGCGCGCTCAAAGCCATGGCCATCAGGTTGCTTTGCACAAACAGGGAGAAAAGTCCCGTACTCAAGTCCTGGCATATCGTGATCCGGTTGAACGTATTGCTGTCCAATTGCAGGCTGCGACCATCCACCGTATTGGAACAAACGGTCCACCCGCCTTTAACGGCAACCACCAGAAAACCGTCGCTGTTGACGTAGGCGGCAAAGCTCGCGGTATTTGTAGGCGCATTCGGCGGCTCGAGGCCCCAAAGGGGCTTGAGGTAGAAATCGGACCAGACTCTTGCGAGCCCTGTGGCGCTGATGCTGTTGGTCAACGTGCTCCCGCCCGGGATCACAACCGCCGGGCTGTTCCCTATGCCTTGGTTCGTAACAAGAACCGAGGGGGCATCGGCGTACCACCCGCGGAAGTTGAGGTTGGTCACCACCGTGCCGACGGCGTAGAGGTTGAAATCGTCCGCAAAGGCCAGCGGCAGACTGGCCGCGGTTTTCCAGGTACTGGAGATCGTGAACGCGCCCGTCATGTTCACCCCCGCCGAATTCACCACGAGTTGTGAATTGGTGGCGAAACGGAGGATTCCCCCGGCCCCCACATCCAGGCCGGCCGCGCCTACATAGAAGGTTGAGTTCGACGCCATGGCCACCGTTCCGTCCACCCTCGCGGAACCGGAGGTCAGGCAAGCCGACACCGCCATCGCCACCTGGCCGCTGACCGTCAGCGCCCCCGCGCAGGTCACGGACTGGGCAAATGAGGCCGAAGCGTTCGAGGCCACCGTCAGGCTGGCGACCGTAAAGGCATCGCCTTCAAACACGATATTGGATGGATTGGCCGCCACCACGACACTCTCGCCCGCGTAATTACCGGCAATGACATGGATGACATCCCGGGGCCGCCAGGCGGCGATGGCATTGGTGATCGTGGTGAATACCGGCACAAGGTTCGTCGTCCCCGCAAAGACATACAGCTTCCGGGCGGCGCGACCATAGACGACCACCTCGGCGGCATCGGCCAGGCCATCGAGATTGATATCGTTGGTCAGGCTTTGCGGCCCCGCATTGGTCCGGATCCACACATTATCCAGCCAACTATTGCTGTCGGAATTCTGGAAGCCGAGTTGATGATAACTGCCCGCCGTACCCGAGAAGCGCGCATCCTGGAGAATCAGCCGGTCATCGAGGAACACCACCTGGTTCGAGGCGCTGTAGTCTTGGAAAAGGGAAATCCGCACATAGCCATTGGTCGCCGGAAGAAGGCCATTGCCCCAGATATCGTTCGTGCAGGCGAACCACACGCCATTCGTGGCCAGGACCGGGTACCCGTTGGCGTTGAAATAGCAGACGAAACTGGCGGTTCCGGTCGGGGCATTGGGCGGCTCCTCCCCGGCCACCGGTCTGATCCGCATATCCGTCCAGACTCGATTCACGGCAGGGGTGGGCAGGGAATTCGTCAGGGCGACGGCCAACCCCAGGAACACGCTATTTGAAGGCGTCACGCTGTTGGTCACATAGCCGCCGCTGTTGGTCACATAGGCGGCGGTCCCGGACGCCTGCCACCCGTTCGTGGGGGAGGTGAACGTCATCCCGGAGCCGTATCCTTCGAAATCGTCGAACACCTCCGGAGCCGCCTGGGCGGTGAAGGCCGGGCCCAGGGCGAGCGCGCCGATCAGAAACAGGAGCCCCCGTTTCGCAAGATCCCCCATGCATTGATGTTCAATTTTCATTGCTGCACCTTGTCATTCAATCCAAATCAATGTACCGCGGGGAAGAAGGGTAGCTGTAATCGACACATCGTCAAAGATGACCTGGGTACCGTTTCCGTTCTTGGCGATGAGTTGGATCTGCAACGGTTGGGCGATAGCGGTGCGATTTGTGTAGGTGACGGTAGAGGTGACCCACCCACCGTTCGGGAGGGTCAACGTGTTGTTATCCTCCGCCAGTAGAGTGAAGCTACCCATCGAGGCGCCATAGCCGAGCCGGACAGCGTACCCGTTGTTTGCCGTATCCAACCGGTCACCCACTTTAACAGTCAAGGTGTAAACCGCAACTTGGAGATTGGTGCTCAACACCTGCGCAACGACGGAACTCGCGGTATTTCCACTGCCGGTGCTGCTGTACACATAGAGCACGTTGGTGCCTTCCGGGGCGTTGCCGCCGACACACATCCCGCTACTCGGATTCAAGATACCGGCATTGTGATCTGTACCGACGTTGTTGGTCCAACCGCCGGACAGTGTGGGATTACCGGCAGTAGTAGGAACGTAGTTGCCATCGGCCAACGTGGGCGTCTCAAAGCCGGCGTTATTGATATTGACGCTGTCGGCGCGGGTGAGCACGACGACGATGATGTTGAGCAGGGCAGCAACCGCAAGCGTGACCAACTGCGTCTTCATGAGATCTCCTTTTTGCATGTGTTGATGACATAATAGGTCTTGGAAAATGCCGGACGCAACACCCGATCTGCCCGCTGGCCGCCAAGGTTGCTCAATTCGTACTTGGCGATATTCCAAACATTATGCCATTATCTCACCAAGACAACCCGATTATGTGCGCGATTGAATTGAACAACTATTTATGCCTCGAAACGGCGTTGCCGGGTTTGTGGGGGGGATTTTCACGGATGATTCTCAACCTCGCCAATGCCGGGCGCGGTCCCTGAATTCCTATTCCCAGATTCAAAGAAAACGGGCAAATACGCGCATCAGGGATTGAACGTCAGTGATGTTTTTTTGCAGGACTTCGTGAACCACTCGTCGGTCGACATCCAAGTAGTCGTGGACGAGTATGTTTCTGAATCCAATCATACGAATCCAGATTTCCCGCAGTTCTTCACCGAAATACCCTTTTTCACAGAGGAGGCGAGGAATATCGCCTGCTGAGTCCACGATCCCTAAATTCAGGTCAGCAACGAGGTGACTCCCAATATCGTTCAGCGCTTCGATCGTGAGCTGTAAAAATCGTTCCGCGCTACCATATTTTTCGGGGTCAGCCAGAAATTCATCGAGAGGGTAACGCTGAATTTTCTTCAGGATCGTCAGATATTCGTCGACTTTGCCGAGGCGTTTATGAATGACTTCAGGTCGCACCATGGAGAATCCTTTGTTTCAAGGCCGCCCGCTGAGTGTTCACATATGGCAGAAAATCGAAGTACATGCGGATGACTTTAGAATAGAAGGAGTCAGGATCAAACTCCGGACGGGAGAATATGACCCGATTCATTCGAACCGCTTCATGGCTAAGCACCAGGTTGTCACGATCTAAAAAGGCAAGGTCGACATTATCAAAGCCGATTTGAGCGAGATCCGACAGGATGTCCAGTTTTCGACTTCGGGCCGACCTCTTCCGATCTGACACCACCGCGAAATCGTAGTCGCTATCCGGCCTGGCCGTTGCTGTGGCGTGGGAGCCAAACAGATAAACAGCCAGAATCTCAGGATAGTTCGAAAAAACATCCTGCAGGCGAAGCCGTACGGGGTTTGTAAAATCCATGGCCATATGAGTACCATAGCCTCGGATCCCATGCAAGTTCAACAGACGATCCTTGACGGTATGTTCACGATAGCGGACATTACAGCCGTGGTAATCATGAATGAAGCCAGGAAATTCCTTGGCTAATGAATTGAGCAACTATTTATGCCTCGAAACCCGGGAATACCCCATTATCGCCGCATTGCCGACAACCTGCTGGCCACTTTGCAGGCGCCGGGTGATACGGCCCGGCCTCTGCCTTCCGAGAACGCCCTGGCGAAACGCTATGGGGTGGCCCGCAACACCGCGAGGCGCGCGCTGGAGGAGCTGCGGGCGCAGGGCCTCGTCCACCGACTGAGGGGCTCGGGCAGTTTCAGTCAGGGCCGGGCGGTGCGGCTCATCTTCGCGTTTGGCTATATGCTGCCGGCCTACAGCCGGCTCTTCTCCTGGATGCAGCATCTGCTGGCCGGGGAAGGCTACCGGCTGATCGTGCGGGAGACGGGAATGCGGGGCGAGGCGCTGTCGGAAACGTTTCGCCTGGACGAGGTGCGTCAGGCGGAGGCGGTATTCTGGTACGTGGCGAGCCACCCCGACGGCATCCGCGCGGCAACGGCGGCCCGTCGTCAACTACCGCCGCAACTGCCCTTAGTGCTGGTGGACGATCTGCTGGGCCTTTCGCTGCAAGGGCGGCACCGTGTCGACCTGGTGCACTTCGACGGCCAGCAGGCGGCCCGTCTGCTGGTGGCGAAGTTGGCTTCCCGCGGCATTCGGCACCCGGTCCTGTTGAACCGATCCGACCTGACGATCTTTGCGGCGCAAACCACTCAGACGGGCTTCGAGTCCGAACTGCTCGCGCGGGGCATTCAGGATGTGGCGGGGCATGTGTTCGAAGATGACGTACAACGCCCCTCGACCCTGCGGCGACTGTTCCGCCCCGCCGACCGGCGATCCTGGAAACCCGGGGCGATCCTGCTGCACTACCCCTATGAGGTCGAGTTCCGGGAGCGTTGCAGCCAGGCCGGCCTCCGTTTGCCGTCCGGACTGCCGGTGATCGCTATCGGGCAGGTCGAGGGCCGCTATCGCCTGCCAATCGATCAGCGCGCCATGGCCCAAACCTGCGCGGATTTGTTGCTCAGTCGCCTCCGCCATCCCCAGCGGCCTAATCTTCACGTGGCTATCAATCTTCCGGTACGAGCCACTGGGCAAGGGACCCACGCTCCTGGCTCCTGAATTCTGCTCTTGCAAACACCCCAGAGGGGGTTTTGCAAGAGCCTCTGCATCAACCATGCGGCCCGATTCAGCCGGGGGCAACACTTCGACGGGTTCTCCCGTTAGACTAAGAGTATTGGAAACCCAGGACGGATGAACGCCGGGCGCAAGTTGCCGTCCGGAACCAGCCGGCACAACGCCGGCAACGTGTGCTCAATACGCCGCAGGCTCTCTGCATACAAAGCCTGACAATCAACAAAGTGCGAACCGTGGCCGCCGAGGTTGAGATCTGCTGTTTCGCCTGCCATCTGACGATAGGTCTTCAGGATGCCGCTATCGCCGTCCGGAACACTGTGGTTGGAGATAACGAAACTAACCCCATCCGAATCACCACGGCTTTGAATCGTGTCACCCGTAATCGCCAACCGCAGGCCATTGAAAGTCAACAGGTAGGCAGCGTGACAGTAACAATGCCCTGGCAGGTGCATCGAACGGATGGCCACATCATGCCAGTGGTAAGGCGTTCCCATACTCAGCACATCGTCCACCACCACATGATCAAAGCCCAGGTTGTACCAGGGCAGAAGTGCCGGATACGGGTAGTCCCACGGTGCCTCCATGACTCGGGCCACCAGATCCCATGCCCCTACCCTGCAGTCCAGATATCGCTTCCGGAGCTCCGGTGCCAGATCATAGTGGTCACCATGGATATGGGTCACCAACGCCAGGTCAATGGTCTTGAGCCCGCACTCCCGTTCAAAGAGATCAAGGTCACGATGAAAATCAGCCACCCTGGTCGGTGATTCGAAATCACAGGGCCCCGGATCAAACATCAAGCCCCTACCCTGATCGTCAATCAGAAGAATGCAGTTGCCGAAGTTATCGATTTGGTAAACGCCCTTATGAAGTTGCAGATACCGCCCCACCCGTGGGTATTCAGGTTGCGGAGCAGGTTTGAAGTCGCCGCTTTGCCATTTCAGTGCTTCCTGATAGGCGTCAATGGCCCCAGCCAGTTCCACTGCTTGGGCTGGGCCATTCTCAAGCGCAGGACCGGTTGCAGGAAAATACCGCTGCACGGGACGTTTCGCCAACTCCCTCAACACAGCAGGCAATGAGGCAATAGCCGTGCCACCATAATTGCTTTCAAGATCGTAGACGTTCACCAGTTTGGCCGGGTGACAAAGCAGGTCGCCGGTAAAGATGGCCAAGGGCTTGCCGTCTATTTCAAGAATGAAGCCCACATGGTGCCGGCCATGCCCCGGCAGCGGAATCACCTCGAACACCAGATCCTGCCAGGTCAACCGCTCGCCTTCACGGAATGTCCCAGCCACCTTCAGGGACACTTCTGGAGGGAACACGGTGATGCTACCCGCAATGCCGTACTTTTCACGGCCCAATGTATTCATCCAGTCAGCGGGATTATCCCAAACTGTATGCGCCGTCTTCGCATAGGCGGCGCGATCACTCGCCAGTTCACGCAACTCATCATGCACCAGGATTCGGGTAGCAGGAAACTGATCAGCCTCCCGGCAATGCTCCGGCTGCACATGCGTGTGCAGGATCAATTCAGGTACAGGAAGCCCCCGCCGGCTAATCCAGCGCCCCATCTGCGCGCTATGACAGTCAATCAACAGGCTCCGCCCGTTACGTACCACCAGATGGCTGGTCGCTACACCTACTAGCGAATAAATGTTCAACTCCGCCGCCAATTCAGAAACTATTCTCATCATTCTCATGACCTTACCTGGGTAAATGCGTTCGCCGAGGACGTCGAACGCCACCTTAATCGGTTATTTTTCATTAATGTTTTATATCAGACGGACAGGGATCGTAATGGGGATGCGGACCATTCGGAATACGCAAGCCCCCACATTGATACAATGACGGCGGCTGATCACACTCGATCCGGAACACGGGACACAGCGGATCGGGTGGCAGATCAGGCAGGCCGCTCAACGTCACCCGTGTTCCTTCCTGCTTGAAGCTCACCGGACGACCGGACTCGCCCAACAGTGAGACACTCCGGACCTTCGCCTGACACCCGCCAAAGGTCAGCGTGCCCCCGGGCCAGCGCCGGATGATCCAATACAGGTTGTTTTTCCGCAGCGTGAAGGGGCCATGAAAGGACCAGTCACCTCGATGTTCCCCGCGCTGCTGCAGATCAAAGGTGAATTGTTCAGTATCGTAGATCGCCTCGCCACCACAACGGTTCAACCAGGCCCCGACGGTCTCCAGCACTTTTACAGATTCCTCCGGCACGGAGCCATCCCCCCGCGGCCCGATGTTGAGCAGGAGGTTACCCCGCCCCTGTGCTGCCGAGGCGAGCAGATCCACGACTTGGCCAGGTGACTTCCAGTCATGATCACCGGCATGGAAACCCCAACTGTTGTTGAGCGTCATACAGGCTTCCCAGGGTCGCCAGGGATTCGGCGAGCCCATATGGCCTTCCGGTGTGGCAAAGTCGCCCGATAACCCGTTACGACCGTTGAACAGGATATGCGGCTGAATCTTACGAACCATCTCATTCATATGCTCCGCCTGCCAGCCTTCCGCATTAAAGGGCCACCAACCATCATACCAGAGAACATCAATCGGATTGAATAAAGTTACCAGTTCGCGGATACGGGCAAGCGTTGCGACCATGAATCGCGCATAGGCGGATTTGTCCTCGAGTGCCGCCACCGCATCCGGCTGGTCATGCCAGTTGTTGAGACTATGGTAAAGGCCGATCTTCAGTCCCCGCTTCCGGGCCGCCGCTACGAGTTCCGCAACCAGATCGCGCTTGGCGGCCGTCTTCACTGTATTGAAGTCACTCAAGGCAGTGTCATAGAGCCGGAAGCCCTCGTGATGCATCGTCGTCAACACCACATAACGCATCCCGGCGCGCACGGCGAGATCGCACAACGCTTCCGCCTCGAACTTCTCGGCCGAAAAACGGTTCGCCAGCGCCCGGTATTCCTCCGCCGGAATCTCCTCCCGGTTCCAGGACCATTCAGCCCGTCCCAGAAGACTGTAGAGCCCGTAATGAATGAACAACCCGTATCGCCAATCGCTAAACTTAGTAAGACTGTTTTCCACGAAAACCCCTTTCATTTCCCGACCTTTGACTTAGTTCCTGATCTCAAAGCAGGCGATTTCACGGAAGGTACAACGCACGACATGAGCGTGCCTCGTTTTCCATTCCGCCCGAACTTCAACACTCCGCCAAGAAGGCCCGCGCGATAGTTCATATTTTTGAGCCCCATCCCCATGCAACCCGACAGATCGGCTGGCATCCCCTTGCCGTTGTCACGAACCTGCAACCTGATCGTGTCCCCGGTCTGGTTCAGCGTAACGGAAATCGACCGGGCCTGACTGTGTTTGACAGCATTGCTGATGGCTTCCTGGGCAATCCGGTAGAGATGGCTTGCTGTTTCGGTGTCGTGGACGCAGAATTGTCCGTTACAACGGATCCTGCAGTCCACAGAAAAGCCTTCACGGACAGCTCCCACCAAGGCCCCCAATGCAACCTTCAAACCGTCAGAACCAGGATGGACCGGGTGCAATCCCCTGGCGATGTCCTTTACTTCGACAATGGCGGAGGTTATTACCACCGAGAGGCTTTCCGCCTGCCTGCCCACGTCGACATGACGGTTCTTCAAGTCCTGTGCCAAGCAGTCGGCTTTGATGGCGATGGCGGCCAGTTTCTGACACAGCCCATCATGGAGTTCGCGCGCGACCCGCTCCTGCTCCTGTTCGGCCGCCCGCAGAAGATCCTGCTCCAATCGCCGGCAGTCACTCACGTTATGGGTCAGCCCCAGAATCCGCTCAATTTTACCGCGCTCATCCAAAAGGGGAATGTAAGTGACCTCGATATACATGATCCGCCCATCGGGCATGACGATCTTGACGTCATCACGCTGGGTTTTCCTGGTCGCCATAGTGCGCTTCAGGAGTGATAAATATGGACGGGTGACATTGTCAGGGAACAGCTCCTCGTCACGCTGGCCCAGGATCTGTTTTCGTGTAAGTCTGCTAACCGTCACTCCATAATCATTGATGAACCGTATATGGCGTTTGGCATCATAAATGACGCAGACGCCCGGGTAACAGCTCAGAACCCTGCTGAGGCCCTCATCATGAACTACGTCTTGTAGACCTGCATTAGGTTTCCGTCTGCTCTGTGACCCGGTGCTCATCATGCTTTATCTTTCCCCTTATCGGTTGAATTCACGAACAGCCTCAATCATGGCGACCACGTTGGCCACCGGGGTGCGGGCCTGCACATTATGGATGGCGTCGAAGACAAACCCACCGCTCTTTGAGAAGATCTTGCATCGTTCCAATACTTGCTCCCGGACTTGGGCCGGAGTGCCGAACGGCAGCACCTTCTGCGTGTCAACCCCACCGCCCCAGAAAACCAGGCGGTCCCCGTACTTGTCCTTCAGCACCCTAGGATCCATCCCGGTCGCGGAACATTGGACGGGATTGATAATATCGAAGCCGGCCTTGATGAAATGCTCCATAAACGGCTCCACCGCGCCACAGGAGTGCTTGAACGTCTTCCAGGTGGTGTGCTGGTGAATCCAGTCGTTCATCTTCTTGTAATACGGCAACCAGAGCTCGTCAAAAGCGTCCGTCGAGCAGAACTGACTGCTCTGGGTCCCGAAATCGGTGCCGCACAGGAAGACCGCATCCACCTTATCCCCGACCACAGCATGAATCTTTTCAAGATTGGACAAGGCGAATTCGATCTGTTTCTGAAACATTGCATGGACATAATCCTGCCGGATTGCCGTTGTCACATACCATTCCGCAATGTCCCGGATGCCTTTGGGGTGTTTCATGAAAGGCCCGGGAACCAGGGCAATGTCCCCGAAGGCAGTTCCCCCGAAATTGGCAATCACCCCCCGTCCGGACGCTTCCGCCCGTTTGGCTTCCCGCGCGAAATGGGCCAGAGCCTCCTTTGAAATGGGGCCGAATTCCTCTGTGTTATCCTCAGGATTAAGCCGATCTTCGTCGATGGGCTGCTGCCGGATGATGGTGTCGAAGAAATAGCCCCCTTCCGGCATATGCCCACTCGGCGGAACCGACGTGTCCCCTTCGGGATAGATGTAGATATCCTTACCTTTAACCGTGACATTAAACTGACCGGGCACCAGCAGGGGCTGACCCCACGGAGCCTGCCATTCTTTCCACTGTTCCAGGGCGAACCCGAACAAGGTGGACCGTCCATAGATGCCGGTGGTGTCAACACCCATGGCGTCCTTGAGATCGTCCTCGACTTCACCCAGCATCTGATAGGGCTCAATCACCTTGACCGGCTGTTTCTCCAAACCATAGTGGTCGCGAAGTGCCGCCACCACCGACACATGGATTCCCGTGACCGCCGTGCCGCCAAAGTCCATGGGAACCGGCCCGTCTTTGTGATTAATAGCTTTTTGTAGTATCTCTCGATAGCTCATACCGTTTTCTTCCCTCTTTCATTATTCATGACTCCGCAGCCGCCTTCCGGAAGGCCCGCATATTCTTCTTAACTGACTCATCTAATGTCGCACGTCTCACATCGACTCCACCCACCCGCGCGATGCTCTGCAGCGACTCCTCTTCCGCCTTGTCCTGCGGCACCAACCCATCCCAGGCCTTGATCTTGTTGAAAAGCAGGTTCGGTGTCTCCTTGAGCACCTGATGGCTGGGCCGGACATACGCATGCGAACTGACTGGAGCATCACCCCAGCAGTCGCGGTCATGAAACATGAACCAGTCGATGGACTTGCAGCCCTGCGCGAGCGTGCAGCGGGCCATGAACCGCATATGGTCGTCGGATACCCGCGTGTTGCCGAGATTCTTGTTTCAGGTGCCGGACATGAATTCCGCCGACCACGTGTAGCTCAGGCTGGCATTCATCAACTTCAGTACCCGGGTAATCTGCCGGTATTGAGGCTCCGCCCGCTTCTCCTTCATCATTGACAAGAACTTGCGTATAAATCTGAATACATTACACCAGAATATTCAGAATATTGTCAAGAACACAACGTCCGACCCTCCCGGAAATATCTTCAAACTTAGCCTTCTTACGCCACGTAGCACCCATGGCGTTGTATGATCGGTGACCGGTAGCGGAATCGAGGAACAGTCCCCGCTGAGTAGTTACTATTATTAACCTTGTGAGCAGCCCCCTCATCAAGTCCTTCCACAAAATCGAATTGGTTTTGCGTTGTGGGC
>JBAWZF010000025.1 GCA_037143175.1 bacterium | reverse complement strand
GCCATAATCAACGACAAGCCCAATATCCATCCCCAACTTCTATCTTGATTCATAATTCCCCTTTCATGTCATTGTTACACTAAATGCACGTTGAATCTATATAGCAGTGGCCATGCCAACCCGTCATCGACAATATATTGTGGTATCATAATGCATGATCATCCATATATAGAAGATGTGTACGTTTTTGAACATTCTTCGCGATTATACATGAACAAAAACGAACATATTTTCTTGATCTATCTATAATAGTATGCTTATCCTAGAAGAAATGAGGATGACATAATTTGATGCCTCACAACAATAGAGTGGTTGTTACGGGACTTGGCGTTGTGGCACCGAATGGTATTGGTAAAGAAGCCTTTTGGTCGTCACTTCTTGAATGCCGGAGTGGAATCAAAACAATCACCTTGTTTGATGCCAGTAAACACTCCTGTCGAATTGCAGGTGAAGTGAGTGATTTTGACCCGGCCGTTCATATTAGGCCGGGCATTAATACAAAGCGCCTTGCCCGTCAGACACAAATGGCTCTTGCAGCCACAGCCCAAGCGTTTCTGGACGCTAATTTATCGTGCGACACCCTGATCTCCGAGAAAGCAATACCCCTGGTACTCGGCGTTAGTTCGAGTGCCATCGAAGTTATCGAACACGGCATGGAGCGAATGGCGGGGCGGGGGCCAGAAAAAGTTCCTTCACACATTGTTCATGCCTGCCAGCCCCATCAAGCCGCCAGTATTATCGCACTGAACTTCCCGCTGATATCACGGTCCACGACCATTGCTTCCGCATGTGCGGCTGGACTTGACGCCATTGGCGCGGCCGCCGATCTGATCCGCGCAGGCCGCGCGGATGTTGTTGTTTGCGGCGGGACTGATGCGCCCATTAACCCACTGACCTTTGCATGTCTGGCAAAGGCCGGCTTAGTTTCTTTACGTAATGAGACCCCCGGGAAAGCCAGCCGCCCATTCGATGCGGATCATGACTCCGGCGTCATCTCGGAGGGCGCAGGGATACTCATCCTTGAAAATTTGACACATGCACTTGCACGCAACGCCAAGCCATATCTTGAGATTACCGGATACGCCACCCGTTTTGACACTGATCCGGCAGTCTCAGGATCAGGCCTGAATGCGACTATGAACGAAGCACTCGCCAATGCGGGTCGACGCCCCCTGAATGTTGACTTCATTTGTGCACACGGCCCAGGCCATCCCGTCTTGGATCGCATGGAAACAAAGATGATTAAAAATGTATTTGGGACACATGCGCACAAGGTGCCGGTGAGTTCCATCAAAGGGGTCACCGGCAACCCCTTATCCGCTGCAGGGCCGTTTCAACTTATCGCCTGTTCCCTGGCGACCCGCCACGGAATAATCCCGCCCACGGCGAACCTCGAAAAGCCAGATCTCGAATGCGATCTCGACTATGTTCCACTCCATGCGAGACATGCGCATCTAAACTGTATCCTGATTAATGCGCACGGCCTCGGAGGAGGAAATAGCTGCCTTATCACCGAAAGGGTTTCATGAGATGAATCTACTTTCAGTGTTTCACTTCCTCATCATCGCCATCGACCTGATGGTTGGACTTTTTGTTTTCTATACCAATCCACAACGCCGCGCGAACCAATCTTTTCTCATCCTTTCCCTGCTCCTTCTGGTTTGGCAAAGCTGCATGGCCTCGGCTTTTCTTGCGCCGAACCTCGATGTCGCCGCCATATTCATACGGGGTTGCATGATGATCGGGGCCATGATTCCCGTCTGCTTCGACTTATTGCGCGCGACCATCGTCCGTCCGACAGAATCCTGGCGTCGCATCCTCTCGAAATCCCTGCTTTGGTTCACAATCTCAGTCGCCATGGGGCTCGTTTCATTAACCCGCTTTTTTATTTTAGGAGCCTCCTACGCCACCACAACCGCAGAGACCGCACGCTCGATCCCAGATCCCGTTTACAGTATCGCTTTTCCAATCTATGGTGTCTTTTTCGTGTTCGGCCTGATGACGCTACTGTATCGTTTTGTTCGTGATCTCAGGAACTCTGTCGGGATCCAAAAAACGGAGCTGCAGTTTATCTTTCTGGGAAGCGGCTCCAGCGTATTTATCGGCATTGTCACCGCACTGGTGATTCCGCTGTTCACCAACAACTCCCAATCGGTGCAACTCACGCCCCTTTCCGTCCTCTGTCTTTATATTGTTATCGCCTATGGCATCGCCACCCGGCGCATCATGGATGTGGCCTATTTCATGAGGCGGCTAACAGCCTATGCCCTGTTATTCGCCTGGCTGGCCTTGCTTTACGCGGGAACATGCCTGCTTCTCAACTTCGTTCTCCAAAAACTCTGGATCCCACTCCCTGCTCTCTCTTATTTTATTGCCTCCCTTGTGGTAGCCTTTTCCATGGTACCCGCCAGCGGGCTGATGCAGCAGGTAGCCGCCCGCCTATTTGTGAACTTCGCGACCCTTAACATAAGCGATCTAATGCGTTCAGCTAACGCGCTCATGCTCTCCATACGCACTGTCGAAACACTCCTTCACGAGTTCGCGGATCTCCTCATTAAGACCATTGGCACGGATCGTGTCTGCATCTTCATCGGCGAGGACTCACGTTATGTTCAACGTTATCCAAAAGCCGAGGACAACGAGGTTCTCACGCTAAGCAGGAATAGCCCTATCCCTCAGGCACTCCTCGAATGGGATGAACCGCTTGTTCCTGTTATCATTCATCGCCTGAAACCCACTGCCCTCGTCGCAGCGGCGTGCCGTCTGCTGGATCAGAATCAATTCGCCGCCGCGGTCAGCCTACGCTCACAGGAGGGCCTAGAGGGCATCGTCCTTCTTGGCCCCCGGCTATCGGGTTCAATCTATGGTGCCCCTGAACAACATGCATTGCAGCTTCTCTGTAATCAACTGGCTGTGGCGCTTAACAATGCCCGGCTCTACACCCAATTGCAGGACAGCAAAATATACAACGAAACCCTGGTGGACAGCCTCGTCAGCGGTGTGATCGCCGCGAACGTCGATGGAGCCATCACCGTCTTTAACCGGGAGGCCCAGCGGATCACCGGTCTGTCAGCAGCCGAAACGCTGACGCAACCCTTGGGCCTATTACCGAACCCTCTTGGAAACCTTCTTAAAGAGTCGCTGAGTGGCAGCCTCGCCATTACAAACCAGGATTATGCCCTCTCTCAATCGCATGGCGAGCCCATCCCGCTCCGGATCAGCAGTTCGGCTATCTATGGGCATGCGGGGAAAAAACTGGGAGCGTTTCTGGTGATCAACGACCTCACGACCATCCGACAGCTTGAACTTCAGGTCCGGCGTACTGACCGACTGGCGAGCTTGGGTACCCTCGCCGCTGGCATGGCGCATGAAATTAAAAATCCTCTTGTCTCCATCAAAACGTTCACCCAACTGATGCCCGAACGCTATGACGATGCCGATTTCCGCGAGACGTTCTCGTCTCTGGTAGGCGGTGAAGTCAAACGCATTGACTCAATCGTCAACCAGCTTCTCCGGTTCTCACGCCCTTCAAAGCCTGTCCTGGCGGCCATTTCTCTCCATGACCTGCTGAGCAACACCCTCAAACTCCTCCAGCAGCAAATGCGTTCCAAGAATATTCAACTCTCCACTTCCTTCGCGATCTCGCCGGACTATATCAATGCTGATGGTGATCAACTCAGTCAGGCTTTCATAAATTTCTTCCTGAACGCTATTGAGGCGATGGAACAGGGTGGTACGCTCACGGTCGTTACGAGCCAGCCATCCCCCGAACACCCCTTAAGTGCATGGTGGAATGGGCATCCGGATCGCCCCATGATTCTGGTCCGCATTCAGGATACCGGCGAGGGCATTTCTCCGGAGGATCTCATGCACATCTTTGATCCCTTTTTCACCACCAAGTCTCAAGGAACAGGGCTGGGCTTATCAGTAGCCCATGGGATCATTCAGGAGCATAACGGCCTGATTGACGTAAAGAGCGAATCTGGACGCGGCACGACATTTACCATCGCCCTCCCCTTGCTTAAGGAGGACAAACCAGCATGACGCACTCATCTGGATCCACCTGCCTGTTGTTCAGTACCAATGAGGCATGGGCTACCCGAATGGGCACCATGCTGGGGACTCTCGCCGTGGTGCGCCATCTCGAAACCCCTATCCGTGTCCAGAAGGAGCTTGAGCAGCAGCAAGACCGTGTTCTGCTCCTGGATTTGCAGACCCGGGAAGCCCTCGGCCTGTTGGGTCTTGTTAATCGGAATTATCCCCATGCCCTTGTTATCGCGTTTGGTATCCCCGGCTCCGACCCCATGCTTCAGGCTCAACAAAGTGATGTCTACGCCACCGAGCCCGACCCGGTTATGGACCGCCACAGGGTGAACTGTCTGGTGCAACGGGCTCTCCGCCACCTGGAACTGGCTTCTGAAAATGTCCTTCTTCGGCAGGAGACCTTGCGGCTGACCGTTGTGGCAGAGGCCCTCCAGAACAGACCTCAGGCAGAACCCGACCCTTCCTTCGATATTCGCGATTTTTCTGCGGCGATGCGTCATTTCACCAACGTTGAATCCCTGTTGCAACGGCTTGTTGACGAAGTTGCCGACGCCCTGCGGGTCTCACGTATTGGAATTTTCAGTAGAACTCGCGATATCGCCGCCTATCGACTCCGCGCCGGTCTGCGCTGCCTCGAGTCCTCCGTGTCGCTTGAATTCGGAGAAAACCATCCCTACGTCAATTGGATGACCCTCCACACGCATGCCGTCTCCCATCCTCATCTCGACCATATCCGGGAGGTCTCCGATCGATTGATGCTGCGGGACATGCTAGACCAAATGGGCGCCGAAGTGCTCATCCCGCTACAATCCCACCACCGGCTCCTAGGCTGGCTGTTTGTCGGCCAGCTTTCCTCGGGGCTTCCGCTTGAGAAACGCCACTTGGATCATCTGATCAGCCTGACCGAATGCGTTTCCACAACCCTTGAGAATGCCTTGCTCTATGAGGAAGCTACTATTCAAAAGGCCTTAGCCGAAACCCTGCTTCACTCCATGCCCAGCGGCATTATTGCTGTAGACGATTCGGGGATCGTACGATGGTACAATGAATCGGCCCAAGCCTTATTTGGTGTCAACGCCGAGACCGCTATAGGCCGGCCCGTGGAGGGCTTGGGGAGTCGTCTGGCAGATCTGCTGCGCAGAACCCTCGGAGAGAGCGGCGCATCGCAGTCCAGCGAATGGATCCAACAAGATACCCAGCGGAATCTGGTAACACGCACACAGCGTCTTGCCAACCAGACCCGCTGTCTCGGTGCCGTGGCCGTCGTTCAGGATACCACCGACCAGAATTCCATGAAGGAACAACAAGATCGGTTGGATCGCGCCACTTTCTGGACCGAACTTGCCGCCAGCCTGTCACATGAAGTACGAAATCCTCTTGTGGCCATAAAGACGTTTGCACAACTCCTTCCTGAACGATACGAGGATAAGGATTTTCAACATGAATTCAGGGATCTGGTCTCCTCTGAGATTGAGCGTCTGAATAGCATCGTGGATCAGATCCACGCCTTTGCAAATCCACCCTCTCTCAATTTCAAACCTCTTGGAATTAAGCGGTGTCTGGAATCAAGTCTCTCTCTTGTTTTTCCAACGCCTGCCCCCAATATCAAGGTCACCTTGACCGCCCCGGAAAATTTACCAAAGGTGCCGGGTGACGAACGCGCATTAGGCGAGGCCTTTGTACACTTAATCAAGAACGCAGCCGAAGCGCTGACGCCCACCCCTAAAGGAGAGATCACCATGACAATCGCCATGGAATCCGGTCCCCTACCCGGGATTGTCATCACCATTAAGGATAATGGTCCCGGGATACTTCCGGCATTGGTGGATAAAGCGTTTTCCCCGTTCTCCACCACGAAGGCCCGCGGTCTTGGGCTCGGGCTCCCGATCGCCCGCCGAACCATTCTTGACCATCAAGGAAAGATTGCGCTCCACTCCAATGAATTCGGGGTACTCGCCACCATCCACCTACCCGTCGCAACCCAACTCGAGGAGGAAACACCTTGAAATCCATACTCATTGTTGATGATGACCGCGGCAGCAGGGAATCCCTCCGCCAGATCTTCACAACCCTTTACCGAACTCACCTTGCAGAAAATGCAGAACAGGCACTGACACAACTCGCCAGACACCCCGTGGACATTGTGCTGCTGGACGTTATCATGCCGGAAAAAGACGGGGTGACGCTCCTGAAAGAGTTGAATGATCTATATCCGGGCCTTCCCTGCATCATGGTCAGCGCCTCCCTTTCCGTGCGCCCTGTTGTAGACGCCATTAAGGCCGGCGCCTGTGATTTTGTAATGAAGCCATTCGACGTGGATGAAATACGTCGTATTGTGAGCCGGGTCCTTGAAACCTCGGCCTTACGGCGCAAAGTAGAGGTTTTGCAGCATGAAATTGCCCCGGAATACTCTAACGATGGCCTTATCGGGCAATCCCCCACTTTCATAAAAACCCTGGAGGCTGTTGCGCAGGCAGCCGACAGCGACGCCACTATCCTGATCCAGGGAGAAAGCGGAACAGGAAAAGAACTGATTGCCCGCCGCCTCCATAACTTAAGTCCGCGTGCGGAAGATCCCTTTATTCCGATTCATTGCTCAGCTCTACCTGAGACCCTGATGGAGAGCGAGCTGTTCGGGCATGAAAAAGGGGCTTTTACCGGTGCTGATACGCGCAAGCTTGGACGATTTGATCTAGCCGGATCAGGTACACTTTTTTTTGACGAAGTGGGGGAAATGTCACTGCCGATACAGGTCAAACTGCTCCGGGTATTACAAGAACGTGAATACATGCGATTAGGGGGGACACAGGTTATTCGAACCCATGCCAGAATCATCACGGCCACTTCCAGAATCCTGGAAGATGAAGTTCGCATGCATCGTTTCCGCGACGATCTCTTTTACCGGTTGAACGTCGTCCCCATCACGCTCCCCCCCTTACGGGAGCGAGCAGGGGATGTGCCTCTTCTGACACGCCACTTCCTGCAAACTTTCAAAAAGAGCATGAGTTTCACCGTGCAAAGTTTTTCTTCCGATGCCATGTCGCTTCTAGCCCGTTATACATGGCCCGGAAACATTCGGGAATTACGAAACATAGTGGAGAGAACCCTTGTCCTGCACAGCAAGAAAACCGAGATTCTTCCCGAACATCTCCCCGAATCCATTTATAAGAAACCTGAACGCATCCTGCCTGCGCAACAAGACTTCACCGCTCCATTGGATGACGCTGTAGCCGCCTGCGAACGGGAAATGATCCTTCATGCGTTGCAGTCGACAAACGGGGTTCAAACTAAAGCCGCCAAATTACTCGGCACAACCCGCCGAATTCTGGGGTATAAGATTAGAGAATTGGGTATTCAATACAACAAGCTCCGGCATGCAGATCTTCCCACTCAGAGTGCCCAGCCGCCTTCTGCTTCCATTTGATCCTGATGCCTGAGGAAAGCGTCGACCACTGCAGGATCAAACTGGTACCCGCAACCATTCCGGATCTCCACCGCAGCCTGTTCGGGCGACATCGCCTTCCTGTAGGGCCGGTCGGAGCGCATGGCATCATAAGCATCAATCACGGCAAATATTCTCGCGCCCAAACAGATAGCATCGCCTTTCAGACCGCGGGGATAGCCCTTCCCGTCATAGCGTTCCTGATGAGAGCGAACAAGTTCGGCCACATCCTTGAGATAGGGACTTGAGGCTAGAATGTTATACCCTACTTCCGGATGTGTTTTCATCACTTTCCACTCATCATCAGTCAGAGAGCCGTTCTTAAGCAGGATACGGTCCGGCACGGAGATTTTACCAATATCGTGCAACTGAGCCCCATGAGAAAGAATATCCAACTCTTTGCGAGGCAAACTCATCGCTTTGCCCAGTACAGAACTGAGAGCGCGAACCCGATTACTGTGCTGACCGGTGGCATGTTCGCGTTCATCCAGCATACGCGCCATGGCCTGCAAGGTAAATTCATGCACCTGTTTCAGCTCATCCATGGCTTTGAGCAAATCAACACTTTTTTGCCGCACCATCTCCTCGAGGTGGGAGCGATACCGTTCATTCTCCACTTTCAGGCGGCGATGATCCAACGCCTTCTCGATAACCGCCAGCAATTCTTCCGACATGACTGGCTTTTCAATAAATTCAAACGCGCCCTGTCGCAAGGACTGGACTGCATTTTCCTTGGTCGCATAGCCCGTCATGACCACCGGCATGATAAAACTATCCGTTTGCCGAAGTGCCGTCAGCAATTCCAATCCACTGGTTTCCGGCATATTCAGGTCGAGGACGGCGACATCATAAGCTCCGGGTGCCTCCTGCGCCTTACGTAATGCTTCCTCTGGAACACTGGCCGTATCCGTCAAATAGCCACTCCCACGCAAAACTGCCTGCAGAGTTTGGAGAATCAGCGGATCATCATCAACAATCAGAATGCAGGGATGCGTCCTGATACTGGACATGGCCTTTTCCCCTGCAGATACTCCATCCCCTGTGACGACTTCGCCGTCTTTGCCAAGCTCCTTGGTGCATAAGCGAACTCGGTTGCGTCCTTCCCGTTTGGCCATATAGAGTCCAGCATCCGCCAAACTCAGAATATCCGTTGCCGAGGCCGTAGGCTCAATGCCCAGACTCGTGGCTAATCCGATGGAAGTGGTTAATTTAAGATTTAGTGTTTTGGCACAAAACACATTTTCCTCCACGGCACTTCGAATACGATTTACCACGGCCATCCCGGACGCCAGATCAGCCTGCGGCAACATGACCACAAACTCATCTCCCCCATACCGCGCCACCACATCTGAACCCCGTGCCGCCTTTTTGAGAATGTCGGCGAATTCATGAAGAACTTGATCGCCCGCCAGATGCCCATTGGTGTCATTGACGGCTTTAAAATGATCCACATCCATAATGGCAACAGCCATATGATGCCCATATCGTCGTGCTAACTGCCAGGCCCGCTCCGCCTGCTCCTCAAAATATTCCCGATTAAAAAGCCCCGTCAGGGAATCGTGGGCAGCCAATTGCCGGATTCGGGTAACAGCAGCCAAAATAGAAGAGAGGACGTTCGCGATGTGATAGACAAAGGAAATATCGATTGCCGCAATCTTTTCCGCCTCAGCCGCCCCTAATAGTAAAATTCCATGAATCTCATTATTGACCAATAACGGGATCGTCATGAGGCGCCCGGGCAATGCCGGTCCTTCCGGTGAACTGGGAACCCCCTCCATCTGCACACGCCATTCGATTTGCCCTGTCTTCTTCCCGCTTAAGGCCTCATAACGAGAGACCATTTCCTGATGACAGTTTGACAGGAAAGATTCCGCCACCGCATTCTGCGCCGTCAGCACAACCACATTCTGCCCTTCAGAGAAACCCAACAAGCCTGCAACATCGCACCCCAGTAGTTCGCCAAGCCCTTCGCTCAAGTCCTGCAAAGCCTCAACAAAGGTGCCCGAAGCCAACGCCGTTTCGCCCAGATGCCCCAACATCCGCAACTGACGCTGATGCTGTTCCATCCCGGGGCCCGCCATTCCCACCCCCAGTCGACGCTCTTTATATTCCTCCATCAAAACCTGACAGAGCTGATTCGGACGAACCGGTTTGGCAAGCACGCGCGTAACCCCCAGGGTGGAAGAAAGATCAGAGGACACATCATCCATATAGCCGGTCATAATCACAAAGCCCAGCCATGGCCAGATGTTACGGGCCTCCTGAATGAAAGTAATGCCATCCATTTCCTGCATCCGCAGGTCAACCAGCACCAGATCAAAGTCCTGCCGGAGTAAAATCTGTAAAGCCGAGCGGCCGTTTTCAGCCACTTCAACTGCGGCGTGACGCGACATGAGCACGCGCTGGGCGAGCAGGCGTATGACTTCATCATCATCTACCACTAGAATTCGTATTCCTGCAAGACTGAACTCTTCATTTGGATCTGTTTGTATGTTCATAACTAAGCCCTAAAACACATATCCTTCGCTGCCGTAACTTTATCCAGCCGGCCCACCGGAGTGTTCCGTGGTAATCAGAATTCCATCGTATTGCACAGGCATCGACCAACCGCTGAAATCCACCATTCGCGCTCCCTGCCTGATGTGGCCGGCATAGAGGACAGTCTTATGCATGGGCGCTGTCATGAGTATCTTACTTGATGACGTCAACCATCTTGAATATTGGCAGGAACATACAAACCACAATGCCTCCGATAACTACCCCGAGAAATACCATCAATAATGGCTCCAACAGGGAGGTCAGGGAAGCCAACATAGCCTCTACCTCGTCATCATAGGTGTCCGCCACACTTCCCAGCATTTCGTCAACTTTACCTGTTTTCTCTCCGGCAGAGAGCATGCGCACGACCAACTTTGGAATACAATCCTTGCCCTCTAAACCAGACGAAAGCGTATCCCCATGTTCAACCGCTTTGCGGGCATCCATAATGGCTGACTCAATCACCAGATTGTTGGCCGCTTTAGCAACGATTTCAAGCGCGTTCAAGATAGGCACCCCGCTTTGAACCAACTGACTGAGAGTACGGGAAAAACGAGCAATCGCGACTTTTTGAGTAAGCAACCCGAACACCGGGGCTTTTAAGGCCATGCGATCCATGGCCCATGCGCCTGAGGCGGTTTTCTTCCAGCGCTTAAAGCCCCAAATGGTGAGCATAATCGCGGGAATAATAATAGCTGCATACTTTTTGATTCCTGCGCTCAGGTCCACGAGAAATTGAGTAGGAGCAGGCAATTTTCCGCCAAAATCATTAAACATACCCGCAAAAACCGGCACGATGAAAATGATCATACCGCTGGCAATGATCAAAGAGAGGGAAAGCACAACCACCGGATAAGTCATTGCAGACTTCACCTTGCGCCGTAGACGTGCGGTAGCCTCGAGCAAATCGCCGATACGTCGCATGGTTTCCGCAAACTGCCCGCTCTGTTCCCCTGCCCGAACCATATTCACATAAAGCACGTCGAACACATCCGGTATCTGCTGAAGACTTTCAGAGAAAGAGGAGCCCCCTTCAATATTCCGTTTCAACGAACCTATGACGATTTTAAAATTGGGGTTGGCCGCCTGCTCCTCCAAAGTTTCCAGCGCTGCGACAATCGGCATACCCGCCGACAACATGGCGGCCATCTGCCGGGAAAATGGAGCCAGATCCTTCTGAACAATTTTATTCGCACCCCGGACTTTCCCTACACCTTTACGAGTTGTTCTGACTACCTGAGCGGCAACCGGTTTTTTGGCGCTCGTATTCAAAGCCGGTTTTTGAGCCACCTTTGGCGCCAACGAACCAATCGCCCCGACGGGTTTCCCAGTTCCTCCTGAACGCAGCAAAGGACTCATTCCTGCATCTCCCTTCGGCCTTTATTCACCACCCGTAAGCTCCATGGCATCCTCAAGCGAGGTCACACCCTCTTTCACCTTCTTCAATCCGGCCTGTTTGAGCGTCAACATCCCCTCCTCCTGCGCCGCCTCACGGATTTCCCCGCTAGTCGCGCCTTTCATAATCATCTCCTTGATACGCTCGGTAACCGGCAACACCTCCATAATGGCACCCCGCCCCTTGTACCCTGACCCGTTACATTTTGGACAGCCGACAGCCTTAAAAACGGGCACGAAACCAGCCCCCCCTGGATTATTGGGATCCCTGAAAAACTCCGGATCGATCTTATTGGCCCTGAGCACATCCAGCGGCAGTTCCACTTGCGTCCGACATGCGGTACAGAGCTTGCGGAAAAGTCGCTGTGCTTGCGACAAAATCATGGAGGACGCCATCAGGAAAGGCGGAATCCCCATATCGATCAGTCGGGTAATGGCACCGGCTGCATCATTCGTATGCAACGTACTGAGCACCAAGTGACCGGTAAGCGCGGCCTTTACCGCGATTTCAGCCGTTTCACCATCACGGATTTCGCCTACCAGCACAATATCCGGATCCTGCCGCAGAATGGAGCGCAAGGCGGCAGCAAAGGTTAACCCCACCGCATTGATTTGCACCTGATTGACACCCGCCAATTGATATTCAACAGGGTCTTCGCAGGTCACAATATTCACATCAATTTTGTTCAATTCCTGCAGACAGGAGTACAGGGTAGTCGTTTTCCCGCTTCCGGTGGGACCCGTTACCAGAATGATTCCATGTGGCTGAGCGATCGCATAGGCAAAAGCGGCATAGGCATGCTCATCGAGACCTAACCCACTGAGACTGGGAAATAGGGCGCTCTTGTCGAGCACACGCATAACGATTTTCTCCCCATGGATGGAGGGAAGCGCACTGACCCGGATATCCACTTCCTTCCCCAGCGCCTTAATCCGGAAGCGACCATCTTGCGGGATACGCCGTTCCGCAATATCCATATCAGACATAATCTTGATACGGGAAATAATGGCAGGCTGATAACTCTTCGGGGGACTTGGCCGCTCTCTCAGCGACCCATCAATTCGATACCTGAGCCTCAGCGTTTTTTCCTGCGGCTCAATATGAATATCGCTGGCCTTCGTACGCAACGCCTCCACCAGCATCATATTCACCATCCGGATGACAGGCGCCCCCTCAGCGCTCTCCATGATTTCCTCAAGACTGAGCTCCTGCTTATCCTCTTTTCCGACTTCGATATCATCATCGGAATCGCGCATGATATCTTCGAGATCAATATTACTGGACTCCGCCGGAGCCAAGGCTCGCGCAAGGGCGTCCTGGATATCCTTTTCACCCGCGACCAGCGGCATGATCTGGAGCCCGGAAATCACATGGAGCTCATCCACCGCCATCACATCAAACGGATCCCCTAATGCAACCACCAAAAGCCCACCCACTTTCATGATCGGCACAGCCTGGTGTTTTCGCAAGATATCAGCGGGAATGGTTTCAAGGAGCTGGGGGCTCGGAGTAAAATGCGCCAGCGTGATGGGCGCCATCCGCAGATATTCCGCCAGACACAGCGTCGCCTCCGTCGGCGTAATTAACGAGTTATCCTGCAGATATTTCTCAAGTCGTATTGAAAGCGACTGCGCCTGCTCCTGCGCCTGTTGCAGCGCTTCGGCCGACATACTGCCGCGACGGAGTAAAATATCGGAAATTCTAGAACTATGTGAAACCGTACTCATGCAAGTTAATTAAAGGATATCACGGGTATCACAGGACTCACTGAGTTCTGTTTTAGAAGCCTGATATCGAGCCCGTAAATATAACCATATGCCACATAAAGGAGCAAAAACAGCCTCACCCATCAAAAGAACCCCCACATCTCTTGGCAGATCGGCCAACCGGGCCGTCGCTTCCGGCAAAAGCAAATACACAAAGGGATAAATCACGATGAACACCAACGGTATGGCCACCATCGCACAAAGCGTCCGGACAAAATATTGTACTGGAGTTTTCAATATTTACCTCCTGTTTCGATCCTTACGGACCATGAGGCGGCAGCGCCCCTGTCTCATTCAGGTACTCGAGCACATCCTCAGGGAGCGGCCCCTTGCCAGCCCATTTGATCTTCAGCGCAGGAATCCCTGCGGAATCGCTCCCCCCAAGCCTAAAAACCAAGGGCATGCGGGGCAAAATAATACATGAAGGTAAATTCCCATTATGAAGCTGAACATATTTTGCAAGTCGAGGAGGCATCTCCCCAGTTCCATTATATTGAATATACTCACCGCTAATCTGATAAAGACGCTCTTCACTCACCGGCGCGGAAGTCAATGCCTGAACGGGAGCCGTCTTGCGCTTGACTTCCATCACTTTCTCTCGCTGCTGCTTCCCGTAAACCGACCAAACAAACCCGGCTTCTTCCAGTTGCGTAACCCGACCAGCGGCAAGGGAGTTCATTTTCTTGCGATGTCGTTGATTTGCCACCCAATTTGCCAGATCAGGTTCCGAAGGACACGAAGAAGGCACATCACAATGACCATGTTTCTTCTTGTATTTCACCAACCGTTGATACATGTCGTTCCAGACTTTATCAGCGGGCGACCAAACAAAACCGATTTTAGTTAAACGAACCACATAGGATTTTGTGAGCTCTCCGATTTTATGACGATATCGCTGCATCGCCACCCACCGCCCAAGCTGGAGATTCTTTTTCCAGTTAGCGGGAACCTGACAGTCCCCATGCTCCTTACTATACGCTTCAAGTGCGCGAAACATATCTTCCCAATCAACACTCTGACGCGCCATGGTGTTCCTCGCAATCGTTCAATGAACTGAATGAACAAAGTTTCCCGCTACCATATGATTCTCTCACGCATGATCGGCATCTGACAACTTCTTTCCGAGGGGGCACGCCGACCGGGCGCGCCCATCATAATCCTCGCCGTGCCAACTTTAACGCCCCATCAATATCTCCCTCGGTAAAGCGATCCGCTAACTTCTTCACCAACCGCCCCCGAGCATCATAAAACCAGAACTGTGGCAATGACTTAATCTCTAACGCTTCACATATCGGGACTTTGAAGTCAGCGGCCACAATTTTCAGAATCACGATCCGATTTGATGGTTTGGCGGCTAGTGCTTCAACATAATTCCCCTCCCGAATACTCGCCAAGGCTTTCGGGTAATGGAAATGCACAATATTGACGAACCCCTTTTTCAGGAAATCTTCAATATCAACTTCTTCTCCCTTACTAATGACCGAACTGTTTTTAGGATCAACTTCGCGCCACTTGCCAGATCGCTGCCATTCACGAGCGGGTTCCTCGACGGACTCATCCGGGGCACCCCCCCTTCCCTTGTTAATCCTTGTGTCCTGAGGCGACTGATTAATCGTGAGCTTCTTCAGCATGATCACACGTTCATCAATAGGTTTCCCATCTTTTGCAAGGTGAATGACAAACTCACCAAAAGACCGAAACTCGACATTCTCGTAAGTACTACGCGCCAACTCTATCGACACCGTGAGTGGCACCTCCGGGATAATGGATTTCACATTAAGAGGGTACTCAGAAATAGCCGCCCCATCCTCAGTCTTGAAATCAAACTTCCGATCAGTAAAGCCCATGAAGCGACCTTTAACCACCTGCCCATTATTCAACGTCATCGTGTCAGCTTGAGCCAGAGCGGTTAATCCGAGCAAAAGGAACCAGATCGTACTTCGCCTCATACCTCTCCCTTTTTCACTCCCATTCGATGGTCGCAGGTGGTTTTGAACTGATATCATAGACCACACGATTAATGCCAGAAACCTCGTTAATGATGCGGGTAGATATACGGGCCAGCGTATCATAAGACACCCGCGACCAGTCGGCCGTCATGCCATCCTGACTTTCCACAATGCGCAGGGCGGCCACATTCTCATAGGTTCGGCAGTCGCCCATAACCCCAACAGTCTGAATGGGTAGCAATATCGCGAAGGATTGCCAGATTTTGGCATACATCGGATCCTTCTGCATTTCTTCCTGAACCCGAAGATCCGCCTTCTGAAGCAAAGCGACCCGCTCCTCTGTCACTTCGCCAAGAATCCGGACGGCAAGACCGGGCCCGGGAAACGGCTGTCGATCGACTACATATCCGGGCAGGCCAAGCTCGCGCCCCAGTAAACGCACCTCATCCTTGAACAGCTCCCGAACAGGCTCGATCAACTTGAACTTCAGATCATCCGGCAGCCCACCCACATTATGATGGCTCTTGATCGTTACCGAGGGCCCACCCAATGGGGAGGCACTCTCAATAACGTCAGGATAGAGCGTTCCCTGGGCAAGAAATTCAGCCTCTCCGAATTTTCGGGCTTCGGTCGAAAACACATCAATGAAAGTTTTCCCGATAATCTTGCGCTTCTGTTCCGGGTCTGTAACTCCCTTCAGTCCATCCATAAACAGTTTCTGGGCATGCGCCACATGCAGATCAATGCCAAAGGCTTTTCCAAAAAGCTCCTCAACCTGCCGGGCTTCATTCGCCCGCACCAAACCGTTGTCCACAAAAACACAATGAAGTTGTTTGCCAATGGCGCGATGCAGTAAGGCAGCCACCACCGAGGAATCGACTCCTCCACTCAGCCCGCACAAAACGTGACCATCCCCCACTTTTGTCTGGATAGCCGCCACGCTCTCCTTGATGAACTGGGCCATTTCCCAATCAGGCCGACACTTGCAGATATCAAAGAGGAAGCGGCTGAGAATGGTCGATCCCTGTGGGGTATGAACCACCTCGGGATGGAACTGAAGTCCATAGATTCGTCGCGCAGAATTCCCCATGGCCGCCACCGGACACGTATCCGTCTTGGCCAACACGGAAAAGCCCTCAGGCATACGCTCCACCTGATCGCCGTGACTCATCCATACATCAAGCGTCGAAGGTAGATCACGAAACAATGAGGAGGAATCCACCACCGAGATCCGCGCGCTGCCATATTCCCGGGTATGCCCAGGCTTTACGGCACCATTCATAAGTTTGGCCGTCATCTGCTGCCCATAGCATATTCCCAGGACAGGCACGCCCAACTCATAGATGGCCGGATCACACAAGGGGGACCCTTTGTCTAAAACGCTCGCCGGGCCACCCGATAAAATGATTCCCGCTGGTTTACGGGCGGCCAGTTCAGCCGCGGTAATATTGAATTTCAACAGCTCGGAATAGACCCGCTGTTCACGCACCCGGCGGGCAATCAGTTGACTGTACTGGGACCCGAAATCAAGAATGGCAATCCAATTGTGACCCTGCATAACGTTTAAGCCTTTCGAATTAATTCGCGGAACTGGGTGAATAGATAATAAGGATCATGGGGCCCCGGAGAGGATTCGGGATGATACTGAACACAGAACATCGGCTCTTTCTTGTGTGACAATCCCTCTACCGTCTGATCATTCAAATTAATATGCGTCACGTTAAGTTTGGACATGTCCAAGGAGGCTGGATCTACTGAAAAATTATGGTTTTGAGAGGTAATCTCCACCGCATTCGTCAGTAAATTCTTCACAGGATGATTACACCCATGATGACCAAACTTAAGCCGGTACGTCTTCCCGCCACAGGCCAATCCCAAAATCTGGTGCCCGAGGCAAATCCCCATCAACGGGAGCTTGCCCAGTAATTCACGGGCCGCATCAATCGCATAAGTAACCGCCGCAGGATCAGCTGGCCCATTAGAGAAAAAGACTCCATCGGGCTTCAGCTTCAGAACCTCTGCCGCAGACGTCTGGGCAGGCACCACGGTCACAGACATGCCATTCCGGCGAAGGCTGCGCAGAATGTTCCACTTGATCCCGAAATCATAAGCTACGATTTTCAGATCAGCCTTCGGTAATTCACTCGCAATCCCCCAGCTCCGGGATAACGACTCATCTGAATCCCACTGATAGGCTTTCTTGCAGGAAACTTTTGCCGCATAATCCTGACCATCCAAGCCGACCCACTCTTTGGCTTTTTGCACGGCATCAGCCTCATTAACCTTACCGGAAACACTCATAAAGCCACGCTGAGTCCCCTCCATGCGGAGCCGCGTCGTGAGCGCCCGGGTATCAACACCCGCAATCGCCGGAATGGACCATTTCGCAAGATATTCAGACACCGAACCATCCGCCCGCCAGTTGCTGGGGATGTTCATGTCGTGAATGATAAATCCACTGGCAAAAAGTTGCCGACTTTCCATGTCGGCCTGATTCATACCAGTGCTACCGATCTCCGGATAAGTCATCGTCACAAACTGACCACTATAGGAGGGATCACTGAGGATTTCCTGATATCCCGCCATGCCCGTGTTAAATACCACCTCCCCGTAAGCGTCCACCGGGGCACCGACAGAATACCCCCGCAAAATCGTTCCATCCTGAAGCGCCACAAAAGCTTTGCGGGCTCGCTGTTCCGCCCAATTCCATTTCGAAGCCATAATTGATCCTCCCAATCCGGAAAAAGTTCATTTACTCTACCGATTCCTCCGCCACTTGGCAACGGTAAGCAAAACATGGGCAATAATTCTCATTTTGTTAGGTATTGCCAGAATTCGAACGATCCAATCCTCGTTAAAGAGCCGGATTACGATATAAGAACTCTTATGGCACCCCATCATCACGCGGCTCAGACAAGCTTCGCCCTCCAGCAGAATGATCTTTATCTTCTAGATCTTTCTTTTTGGAGGGCGAAGCTTGTCTGAGCCGCGTGGGCAGGGCGTCAAATGAGTGTCATCACAAAGACGGCATGTCCTTAGGTGAGGATGGGGGGGGGCCTGCTGTTGTCTTGTCTTGCAGGAAAATGAAGGATACAGTTAAAAGATGATTAAAGGTTATCAGTTTCTCGCAGAAAGCAGTTTTTTCAAGGAACTATCACGAGATAGCGTTAAGGCACTTGCAGCCATCTGCTCTGTGAAAGAATTAAAAAAGCGGAGTTTCCTGTTTCACGAAGGCGATCCTGGTCGCGCGCTGTTTTTATTGCGGCGGGGCGCCATCCAACTCCACAAGACAGCCCCTGACGGCAGCGAAGTGGTCATTAAAATCGTCCAACCCAGTGAGGTTTTCGCTGAAGTTGTTCTATTTGAGCGAGAGAATTATCCTGTGACCGCCGTGGCACTGTCTGATTGCGATGTAATCGTCTTTCCGCGGGCCGACGTTCATCACCTGCTCAACAGCGAAGGCTTCCGTAACGACTTCATTGCCATGCTGATGCGCAAACAACGCTATCTTGCTGAACGCATCGTTCAGCAACAGGCCCATGACGTGGAAGGGCGACTGCTTTGGTTCCTGAAGGAGCAGTTTGGCAACCAAAAGACCGTAACTCTGTCGATTTCCAAAAAAGACATTGCGGGCGCCATCGGGACTACACCGGAAACCCTGTCCCGCCTGATCTTGAAGTTAAAAAAACGCAAGTTACTTACCTGGACGGGTAAAACTCTTACCCGTCATGGACTGTGAACTAGATGAACATTGTCACATTGGATTGATCCGCCTCGCCGAGAAAGGCGGCAACCCCGCCATACTCAATACCATCAATCAGCTCTTCAGGCTTGATCCCCATCACATCCATCGACATCGTACAAACCACAAGTTTGGCACCGGCAAATCGTGCGGCGGCAATCAATGCGGGTAGCGAATCGACATTTTTCTTTTTCATCACCATTTTCATCATGGCCGTGCCCATGCCCATCATATTCATCTTGGACAGCGTCAGCGCCTCCGGCCCTTTCGGCATCATCCAGCCAAACATGTTATCGAGAAGGCCTTTCCCTGAAGCCTGCGGGCCCGGCTTGCGTAAGGTATTAATACCCCAGAATGTGAAAAACAAAGTAACCTCGCACCCCATAGCCAGCGCCCCATTTGCCATCACAAACCCCGCCATGACCTTGTCCAGATCATTTGAGAATATTACAAACGTCTTCTTATCCTTCGGAGCACCGCCATTGCCGGCGGGAGTCGCAGACACATCGCCTTTACGGATATGGGCCACAATTCTCCCCGCTTCACGTTTGATGTTCTGAATTTCATGTCCATTACGACGACACCAAGCGGGCGCATCACTGAAAAATCCAGGATCTGTAGCGCATATTGTGAGTTGATCTCCTGGTGAAAGCTTGTCCATTTCATCTTTCAGCCGTTTGATCGGCCCCGGACATTGCATTCCGCAGCAATCGACCTCAACTGTTTTTACGGCCGCCATAATCTGCGACACTTTGGGTTCCTCAGCATAAGAGAGCAAGGGTTTTGGTTTTTCATGGCTTGCCGGATCCTTGCAAACTGACTCATCGTGTACGCTGCAAAAAGTCAGAGAGCCCCCGGCCAGGGTGGCCAATTTTGAAATTCCACGCTGCCGCAGCAAGCGATACGCCAAATAACTCCGAAAACCTACCTTGCAATACAGATAGACCATGCGATCTTTGGGGATTTTGTCCAACTGAGCGCGCAGCTTCCCAAGCGGGATATTGACGGCCCCGGGAATATGCCAAAGCTCATATTCCTGAGGGCTTCTGACATCCAATATTAAACCATCAGCGGTCTTGATGGGAAACTCTTCTGCATACCACAGAACCAGATCACCCCGAAGCAGGTTATCGCCAATGAAACCGGCCATATTGACAGGATCTTTGGCGGAAGCATAGGGAGGAGCATAAGCCAACTCCAGGTGTTGCAACTGGGAAATGGTCATACCTGCCCGGATGGCTGTGGCAAAGACATCCAACCGCTTATCGACCCCATCATATCCCACCACTTGCGCGCCCAGCAATTTTCCTGAACCCGGTTCAAAGAGCACCTTGATATGCATCTGGGCAGAGCCCGGATAATAGCCGGCGTGGCCGGAGGGATGCAGATAAATCTTAAGGAAGGGACGCCCGGTTCTCTTCAAGGTCTTTTCCGAGGCACCGGTACCACCGCCGGTCATATCAAATATTTTAACGATCGCCGTACCCTGCGTGGATGAATATGCCGTATCACGACCGCAAATATTTTCCCCCGCAATACGACCTTGCCGATTTGCAGGCCCCGCAAGCGGAATCAACGCCGGTTGACCGGTGACCATATCCACCACTTCAATAGCATCCCCAGCCGCATAAATGTCCGGATCCGAGGTCCGCATATGTAAATCAACCTGAATCCCACCGCGTGCACCCAACGTCAGGCCAGCCGCACGAGCCAAAGCCGTGTCTGGACGTACCCCCGCCGCCAAAATGGCCAGATCCGCAGAAAGAACCGTGGCATTCGTCAATTCGACCGCTACGCGGCCTGAGTCCTCACGAAAAGCGGCAGCAGCCAATCCAAGATGCAATTTGATGCCATGATCAGCCATATGGACTTCGAGATCCCGAGCCATCTCACGATCCAAGGGAGGAATGATTTGATCCGCCATCTCGACCAGCTCAACGTCGAGCCCGCGCTCACGCAGATTCTCTGCCATCTCAACGCCAATATACCCCCCACCAATGACCACCGCTTTACGTGCGCCCCCATCCACAATCCCCTTGATCAAATCCATGTCCTCGATGTTGCGCAGAACAAATACACGAGGGTGATCAATCCCGGTTAAATTAGGACGGATCGGCACAGCACCGGGCGCTAAAACCAATTTGTCATACGACTCATCGTATTCACGTCCGGACGCCAATTCCATCACCTGTACGGTGCGCCGTTGGCGGTCAATTCCCCGTGCTTCATGCCCTACACGGACATCCAGGTTTAGAGAAGCCTTCAGACTTTGCGGGGTTTGAAGCAAAAGATTATCGCGCTCCTTAATGACGCCACCAACATGATAGGGCAAGCCGCAATTAGCAAAGGATACATGCTTGCTACGTTCCAAAACCACAATTTCAGCAGTTTCGTCCAACCGCCGCGCACGAGCGGCCGCCGACATTCCCGCAGCTACCCCACCTATAACAAGTATTTTCATATGTTTTTGACCCTGAATCAATTTTCTACTCACTGCCCACGGAAATCTGCTCACTGCTTACTGGCCATTGCCTATTGCCCACTACCTATTGCCTACTGCTTACTGCCCGCTGACAACTGTTTCTTCCGTATACAATCCAGAATGGTTAAGGCGCTAGGATCGGCAATGCCATACCACACCTCTTTACCTTTTCTCACCGCCTTCACTAAGCCGGCCCGCCGCATCTGATTTAAATGTTGCGAGATCGTTGCCTGCGGAATCTGAAGTCGAGCCATAATGAGATGTACCGGCAAATCCCCTTCTCTTTGGAGAATCTCGACCAACTTAAGCCGACACGGATGCGCCAAAATTTTCAATGCCCCCGCCATCCGCTCCAAAAGATCCATAGACAATTCAGAAATGCAGCCTTCATTCGTTTTCATAGCCACAACATATCACTGTATTTATATATGTCAATAATAAACCGTTTTTCTATGCTTGCCTGAATCTGGACTCCGTCATAACTTTGCACTTCACTAACTTATGCAACGATTCGACACCATATTGGGAGAGATTTTGTTCGGCTTATTGGCCCTGATTACCATCGGCTCAACCTGGCTCTTTGGGGCCTGGGAAAACTGGTGGTTTTGGCCTTTTGTGACCCTTATATTTGTCGCCAGCACATGCTTTACTACAAGGCTAATGCTGTCTGCCCGACTCGGGACCGCACGGCTGAACTTTTCCACCATCTCCTTCACGCTGATGCTGGCATGGCTGCCATTTTTACTTTATGCCTTGATTCGAGCCATTCAAACCGATGTCCCTATGGACGCCGAACGAAGCTTCCTGCTGCAACTCACCCCCTTCCTTTTGGGTTTAATGGCTGCAGTTGGGCTTTCTGAGTCAAAACAACGCTGGCTGGCCATGTTATTGCTTGCCAATATTGTTCTGATTGGGATCTATGGCATCGCCAATCACATACTGGCAGGCAATGCGAAAGTGCTCTGGGTCGCAGGCTTTCCGCAATATCAGGAAGGTTATCACCGCGCCACCGGCACCTACTTTTGCCCGGATCATTTTTCAGGCTTGATGGAGATCGGCCTCGCTCTGAGTCTGGCCTTGACGCTAACAAAATCTACACCGCTGGTTCAGCGGATTATTGCGGCAGGCTTGTCGGGCATCGCACTCTGGGGCATTATCTTAAGCCGTTCGCGGGGAGGAGGAATTGTCGCAGGCATCGTTATTTTGGCAGCCTTATGGCTTTGCACCATGTCATGGGACAAGCGAACCCGGTGGTTAGGACGAGGCGGGGGGCTATTCTGCTTGATCGCCGGGATCATCGCCTTCACTGCGTTTGGGGGACATTATGTGAAACGGTTTAAAGAATACCCATGGAGCGAACTTCAGCACTCTGATCGTTATCAAATGTCAGCTGCGGCCCTGCGGGCTTGGCGCTCCGCCCCTTGGTTCGGGATTGGCCCCGGCATGCATCAAAATCTCTGGCCTCACTTTGCGTCCTCACCTGACGGGGATCGTGAAAACGGGATCTGGCCGACGCACATAAACAACACCTTTCATTCATTCGAGGCCCATGATGATTGGGCTCAATTACTTGAGGAATATGGCAGCGTGGGCCTGATACTATTTCTTGGGGCCATTGGTACAGCACTCTGGCAAATTTACCGCCGATGGAAACGATGGGCAAACAACCTATCTTTGGAGCCCGCCTCAAACGCTAACAACAAATTTGCATGGATGTTGCCAGGACTCCTGCTCGCAGCGCTTGCCATGGCCATCCATTCATTCGGTGACTTCAATCTACAGATCCCTGGTACCCCCTGGTTGCTAGGAATCCTGACGGGACTGACGGTGGCTATTTCGAGCCACGCCGCGCCCTATCGCAGGAATAAACATTCCGAAACGAGCAACCAACAATGACGGTCACCATCGCACCCTATCTTACCTGGCGGCAACGTTTTTTTCGATCATCCATACCCCTCCTACTCAGCGATCTATTTGCCATCGTCGCCGCCTATTTCACGATGTTGTTTATCAGATTTTACAGTTCAACAGGCCATGACTTCTTCACCTGGGTCAACGTCACGCTCGGCCTGCGAGACACGGGGGATGTGGGTAGTGACATTGCCCACTTCTACTTCTACAACGCACCCCGGATTCTGTTGCTGCTAAGCGGAACGATTCTATTCCTCTATGGCTATATGAATCTTTACTCCCGGCGACGTTTTATCCGCCGGCACGACGAAGTCTTATCAATAGTCATCGCCAACATCCTCGCTCTAAGTTTGTTCTACGGGTATTTCTATCTAACCCGAAACGAATTCCATCCACGAAGTGTGTTTGCAAGCCTGCTCGCCGTAAACGTTGGGTTCACCGTCCTGTGTCGCCTCATGACTGTGGCACTTATGGATCGATCCAAACTGGCCATAACCCGGGTACTTCTGGTCGGGAGCGGGCAGGAATCTGAATTCATAGATCGTTACATCACCATCACGAAATCAGCGGGATTATCCATCGCAGCCCGCCTCCCTATCGATCCTTTACTTTCCACAGAGCAACTTCTTGCCAAAATCAAAACGGAGGTGCAGCGGCACCGATGCCAAATGATCCTATGCGCCGACAACAGTTTATCCGTATCACAAATCATGCAACTCTTAGAATTAGGCGAGAGTTTGGGCCAGGAAGTTAAAATTCTTTCCGACAAACTCAATGTACTGATCAACGAAGCGGGTATGGGCTCTGATTTTTTCATGGAGCTCCCCTTGGTGCATTTCGCCGTCTCCCCTATTGGAAAGTGGCACCACCAGTTACGGCAAGTAACCATGCAATTACTGGCCGCATTCATACTGATTGGCGCGCTCCCCTTTATGCTTCTGACGGCCATCTTGATTAAAATCACAAGCCGGGGCCCTGTGTTTTTCATGCAGGATCGGATAGGAATCAACCGCCGTCCATTTCGGATGTATAAATTCCGGACCATGAACGATCGCGCCGATGAATTACAGGCACAAATCGAGGAATTCAATGAATCAGGCGAAGGCTTGTTCAAGATCAAGCGGGACCCTCGAATTACCTCGACGGGCCGTTTCTTGCGACGATTCAGTCTGGACGAGCTTCCGCAGCTGATCAACGTCGTGAGGGGAGAAATGACCCTGGTGGGGCCCCGTCCATTACCGAAACGGGACTTTGAGAACTACTATGAGGAGTGGCACTACAGCCGGCACAGCGGGTTGCCAGGGTTAACGTGCCTGTGGCAGGTCTCAGGGAGAAGTGACATCAGCTTCCATAACATGTGCATTCTGGACGACTATTACCTTCGCAACCAGAGCTTCATGCTGGATCTTAAAATCCTGTTACGCACCATCGGGGTGGTACTGTTCGCCAAGGGAGCTTATTGATGCTCTCCCCTTTTTTACAGCGAGGCATCAAACTCAAGCAAACTTCAGAAAACCATCCTATTCTCATAACGGTTAGTTTTCTTGTCATGGTATCGCTGGTCTTGCCGACTCTATTCCCCGTGTATTTCCGAGAGGATGATGTCGTTTATCTTCAGTGGGCACGACTACATCCCTGGCAGGATTGCTTCCGGCCATCCCAAGCCGTTCTGTTCGGCATGTTTCGCCCTGTACAAAATCTGACATGGTGGGGTCTGTACCACCTTGCGGGGCTAAACCCTTACCCCTACCAGGTTGCCATCCTATTTTCCTATCTCGCCGCACTCGCCACCTTCTTTGCTTTCATCAAGACTGCACTATCCACTCGTGTCGCTTTTGCCTCGATGGCCGCCTACGGGGTGGCCTTTTATTTTTTAACATATATCGTCTTCTGGTTTTCAGATCTTACCTATACGCTCGAATTATTGTTCGCTCACGGAGCGCTCTGGTGTTTCGCACTTGCCATTAAATTCAATTCGCGCCGTCATTTGGCTGGCGCCATCGCGTTGTTTTGCATGGCGGTGGCCGCCAAGGAGCCGGCCGCTCTGCTCGTCCCCTTGATCTGTTCTCAATTACTTGCCGTAAAATGGAAACAGTTAAACCAGCACACCCGGCGCTATCTCGCTATATCGGCTGCGCTCATGCTAACAGGAGGGGTTTTGTGGCTACTCATGAATCCCGCAGTCCAATCCCGACAGGGCATTCCTCTGAGGCAGGGCTTCGACCTATGCTCCGCTTTCATCATGCAACGATGGTCCTTCTATGCGAGTTGCCTTACTGCGTTCCCCACCATCCTTGTATGGGTCGCTGTTTTGTTTCTGGCAATTCAACGAGTACTTTTCCGCTCAACGCATGACACTTTAAATACTCTTGTAATTTCCATGGGCATCTCCATCGCTGGGGCACTTTTCCTCAAAATGGCACCCAACTTCGCCCTATTGTTTTTAATATCCGCGTTCCCCCTCTTGATTCTATCTCGTCATCCAGCGGGAATCGGGGCAATTTGGGCGGCCCCCGCCTTGCTGGGAATCTTGACGCTGGAGTTTATTGTCAGAACCTATTTAGTGGAGACTTCCTTCGGGCTAGCCTTAATCTGCGGGACCGCAGCAACTCCACTTATGGACCGGCTCGCCCTGCTCGCCACCTCCCGCTCAGCCCAACATCGCAAAAGAATCCTCATGCTATCCGCGACCGCCCTTCTGGCCCTGGGCATCGGCATGCACTCGCTCCTGTCAGCGAAATTACAGGCATTGAAAATTCTTTCTGCGAACCGCCAGAACTTTGCGGACGCCATTTCTTTTCTAGCCCATCCCAACGAGAAAGCCCTGGCCCCATTGATTATTGTTGATTATGCGGATATGGGGATCGTCTATGAGCGAGACATACTTCCGCTTGGAGATGGCGAAAAAGCACTACGCCAGAAAACCATGACCAGCCTTTCCCTGGCTGCTTTTCTCCCATCCATTCCCATACATAACCTGGAATGGTGGAATGCACACCCCGAAGTTATGAATGCATCCCTGCTGACGTTAAACGTCAGGGAAGAAGAGTTTTTGAATGGAATGGCTCTACGAAAGAGCCTCCTTCGCGAATGGACACGCCAAGGGACTCGCGTCCGCCTTTACCACATTACCCGAGAGAGAGCGGCGCTTAGTCCTTTTGAATCAACGGGTACAAGTGCGAGATGAAAGATTCCAACTCCAGGGTATGGTCCTCGGATGGATTGTGTTGAATGGAAAGGGCAACATAGGCCCACCGATCGAGCCGATTTTTGAAAATACGATCCATGGCAGTCTTGGCCAATCGATCAAAGTGGAAAGGGGTTTCATAATCCCCTCCAGTGTACCAATATGCATAAGTCATGCAGACGGTCTGTTTTTCGCCCCCTCCCCCTAACTGAGTCCTGACGCTCAACACCTCGACCTTCAGTGGATTCTTTCCCGTCCTCGGGACAGTCAACGTCCGAGTATTTTCAATCACATATCCCTGTCCGGGCAAGCAGCGTTGCGGACGATGGATACTGCGCTGATTCTCACCGCTGAACACAACACTCACAAAAATAGGTGGCTCTCCCTGTGCCGAGTAACGTTTCTTCAGAATCATTGTATCTGCGGGCAGGACGCCTCTCTCCGCAGGCGACATGGTGTTAAGTTCATGGCCACACTTGGTGCACACATTGGTTTGCCTTAACTCTGGAGCAGAGAAGACCGCAAGACATTGCTGGTTTTGACAGAAATAGATGTCAGTCCCCTCATATCGACCAACTTGTGCAGGGAGCCCGTCCGTCCGCAAGCGGATGTACCCCGTGTAATGAACGGGCGGCGTAAACCAAGTTGAACATCCCACCAGGATTAATAACAGGATGACAATCCCAACTGCCTTGGTCTGCGCCTCCTTCATTGGATGCCCCTTTTTTCAACATAGTGCTTGATCAGATTCCCCAATCCCATCATCAACAGTACCGCAGCCCCGAACATCACATAGCCTGAGTAATCATGATAAAAAGTCATCGCGTTTTCCTGCCCGAAAAATGTCGCCACCACGGCGATACTGGCCACCCGAATCACATTACCGGCCACTGCAATGGGCAAACTCCCGATAAACAGCATCCATTGAGCCAGGGCACGACGATGGTTGAAATACGCGTAAGCGGCCCCCAAGGCCGCCATAGCCATGAGGGAATGCAACCCACTACAAGGGTCGGCCACATCGATGTTAAATCGTCCTCCCGTCAAAGAGGTGATCGCCGTCCCTGCCCGACTCACAGGAATGCCCACCCCATTTAACAGGACCTCCGACAAACTGCTCGCCAGAAGTCGTAGAGGAAATGCCACTGCATCGATAAATACCAGTGGCACACAAAACGCCAAATAAGCACAGGGAAAAATAAACAATCGTCCCGCAGACCATCCAAACACAAAAACAGGAATCCCCCAAAGCAATAAGGGCAGTGACATTAATACAAGGCGGGTTTGCTGGGCTTTGATCCCAAACCAGTATAGCAACAGGGCTAAGCCGATAATCCCTAAGCCATAACCACAAACTTTTTTCGGCACGGCCACCAGTTCTTTCCGAATTCTCCATATGGCGGCAAGACTGACTAATGGAACCAACCACCCATGACTATATTCTCCAGATTTAGTGTTCCATTCCAGGATCATCCACCTAATCGAAGATCGACCAATATGCTCAACTTCCTCAACATTGCCGCCTAACCCGTAAAGCATGAACACCAGGGTCGCCACTATCCCCCAAAGAAAAGTCGTGCCCCACCTCAGGCTCCGTTCGCCCTTGAAGCAACAGGGCAATTTCTGGAACAACAATTTCATCATTGGTACTCCACTTATCAATCAGAAAAGCTGTAATTTTTTCTTTGAAGAAACTCATCATACGAAATGACCGGACTGCCTGCGATCATGCGGGCAAAGAGATCCTCATAGCAATCCGTAATCCATTCCCAGTTGTAATATTGATTAATTCGGGAGGTTGCTTTCTGCCGAAGGCGATCAACCTCCGCAGGATCATCGATTAACGTCTGAAGCTTTTCCTGCAAATGGCGCTCAGGTTGGTCATTGGAAAATCGAGCTCCACAATCCCCAACAACCTCGCTGTTAGCCAGTGTATCCCGAACCAGCACTCCATTTCCAAACCCGAGTTGATCCAAAAGCGCCGGGCGGGTTCCATTGATGGCCGAAGGCTGAACGTAGAGATAAGCATGACTGCTTAATTGGGCGTAAACCTTCCCAAAAGCGTAGCCAGTGAAAATGATACGAGAATCACCCTCCGCTGCCTTATAGAGTTCTTGCTTATAACCTTCGCTGTGCGGAGCATCTCCAATCAAAACCAGCTTCATTTCCGTCCGAACCCCCTTAAAGGCCCGAATGAGTAAGTCAATGCAGTTTTCCGGCACAAACCGCCCGACATAGAGAATATATTCCCGAGACTCCAATCCCCATTGCGCAAGGGCGGCAACCTCTTCCTGCGGACACACGTTTGCGCCATACGGCACAAACACCGACTCCGTATTATAGACTTCACGATATCGCCGTTGGATCACCCGGGCATCGGCGACAATCTTCGTGGCCGTGCGTGTCGCGACCTTCTCACACCACCGCTGGTACCATCGGGCAAACCCCGACCACTTTTCCCGCGCCCAATCTTCCCCATCCACGTTTAATAAGGTTTTTGCCCCAACCATCCGCGGCAACCATACCAACGGACTGTTGCCCACAATACAGTAATAGGCAATATCATAACCTTGAAATAAAGCATGGCATGATGACAGCGCCGTGTGAGTGATCGTATCCAAGTGCTTGGTGGAAATTGAGGGAAGCGAAATCAATCGGGCTCCTTTATATTCCCCTTTTACATCCCGGATAAAATGCGAACGATTATAAACAGAGACCTGATGGCCGCGTTGAACCAACCGCACCGCCAATTGTTCATAAAACGTCTCAAACCCACTGTATCTAGCGGGGATTCCCCGTGATCCGAGGAAAGCAATTTTCATGGCGTTGCGGGTCATGTAAGTTCCTTCGCCTGAATCTCGGACAATTCATGCTCCACAGCAACCATTTCGCTGTACACCATTTCTCCGGTGACGGCTTCCACGCATATTGGGGACGACATTCGGCAAGTGTCTAAACAGGGCCGCCAAGGACACACATCCCGAACCACCACATGCGACTCATTGCCATAGGGAGCATAGATATTCGGATCCATGGGGCCAAAGATACATACCACTTTTCGTCCAAGAGCGGCCGCAAGATGACTTACCGCGGAATCATTACATAGAACAGCATCGACACAATTCACCAGACTAGCCAGCTCAGAAAAGGATCCGGGCGCCACAGAATATATCAAGGAATGCTCTATGGACAAACCGGGGCTATCTGGCGGTTTGACCACCACCACAGGATGTCCGGTCTCAACTAACGTTTTCACCACTTCTTCAAAACGTTCAGCAGGCCACTGTCGAACCGCCTTCCGCGCCCCGGGATGAATCAACCATAGGGGCTTGTGGTGAGGAATAGGGCGTTCAAAAGGTTTGGTGTTCATCCACGGCGTTGTGGTTGACCAAGCCACCGCGACAACTTCAGCGATCTGCCGCCAGGCCAGTAAATGAGATTGAGATACATTAGTGCGATGCAACGTATCGGTCAACAAGGGGCGCCCCAACACCATGGGCCCCAGACCCTCGATCATTCTTCCAAGTAAGCGATTCCGTCGCCGCCACGGCACGCGACTGGCATAGTAGTTCACTTCCGTCATTGGGAATCCAACTCGCCGGGGCGCCTGACTTAAGGCCATTAACATGTGAACCCTCACATCCGCCCACACCGACATAACCACCGCAGGACAAAGCGTACGGAGTGTGCGCAGGGATTGCTTCCAAGCCTGCAATCCTCCACCTTCCCAGGGTGGTTCACATACCACAACATGCTCGGGGGGCAAAATCATCTCGAAAACAGGCTTCGTTAGTGACGTACATATCACCCGTACGTCGAAAGCGGCAAGTGCCCCATTTATAAACGGCAATGCGAGAATAGCATCCCCCAGTCTGTGCCATTCAATCACGACAAGCACCGGCTTCATACGAGGTCCCCTGGCTGGGATCGCTTACGATCTTCATACACTGCCTTGGCAATGCCGGCCATGAGTAGTTCATGGCTCGGATAGCCTCCGGATATCCAGCAGAAAATGGACCAAATAACTATCTCCAGCACAGCCAGAAAGTAAAACACATGCGCTAATCCACAAACGCCTTCCTCCCGCAAAACACGAAGCGGACCCCTGAGCAAAAACCAGAAAAGGTAAGCATACAACAGACCTCCCGCCAGCCCCATCGGGGATAAAAGTGTCCACAAGCCAGACTCATACAATCCCTGACGGGATGCAACATGTGCCCTATCCTCAAAGGTGGCGGAATAAGCTTCATACAGGTCATCAAAAGGTTCTATCTGGTTTCCAAAAACAATAGTTGCCACCGATTCCGTCCATCGATCCATTCCCAACTCTGATAGCCGTTTATGCCACTCATTGCTAGCTCTCACATCGCTGTGCCAATTCAGCCACTGAGTCGATGATTCTCCCACGAGAATTGACATAGTCCGTTGAGCCTCAACCGGGAAACGATAGATTAAATTAGGGCTCTGGTTCAAAATAACCACCATCATAACAACAAGGCCACATGCCACAGAAAACCATCCATAACGACGCCGAATGACCGCCCACGCGACGGGAATGACACACATCATCCCCAAACTCGCCCGTCCTCCCCCAATAAGCACCAGCCAAACCGAGAGGCCAATGACTCCAAGATTCATCACCTTACCCCATCGTGAGGGGATATATTGAAAGCAAGCAAACGCGATCAAAACCAATTGAATTCCCGTGAAACGAAGGTCTGCAAAGCCCCCTCCGCCCACTACAAAATTCAAATAGGGGATTTGGACCTGCTGCCCAACAAGGAACGAAATCACTCCAGCCAGCGCACGAAGCAAATAAGTTGAATACAGAAGGATCAACAACCACTTCACGGATCGTGTCGAACCATAGAGGTAAAACACAATCAAAAAGAGAATCGCCCATAGGCCATGAAAATAGGCTCTTGAAATACTTCCCCCGCCACCAAGCCCCTCCCATTGGGAAAGCAGAAGACTTCTAATCAAATTCATGATGAACAAGGCCAACAGAAGCCATAACGCCGAAGTCATCGGTTCGCGCGCAATTTTCTCCTGCCGCCTAGATGCTAAAAGCGGCAAGAGGGCCAGAACACAAATCGGCAAAGCAATTTCATGCGTAAACAATTTGTGTTCCAATATAAATGTTCCGCCAAACGCCACGGCCAAGGGCATCAACATCCACCACCGTGCCCCCCCAAAAACAATCCACAAGAGTGGTAATATCCAAATCAAAACAGCCGCCAACCCCCATACTCCCTGCTCGGCAACAGTATTAAGCAAATAGACTGTGGCCCCCACCATAGCAGCCGCGATCCCGATCTGTGTGACACGACGCATTATGACTGCATTAATCATGATGGCTTACCCTTATTTCGAAGAACTTTGACTACACGGTTCGCCACGTCAACTGCCGACAACTGAGCCAGCACCAACCTTTGCTGGCTGTCCCCCAGTCGCTGTATATCAGGGGGACAAAGATCCACTTCGGTAGCCGCATAACATCCCGCCTCGACACTGGAAAACCAGAGATTTCGAAAAAAGAACACAGGCACTTTCGCTACATTCGCTAAGTGGCGGGGGCCCGAATCAGACGTTAATACTGCATCACAACGTTGAAGGAAACTCGGCAGCGCCCGCAACCCAAGTGAACCAGCCAGAATACTGGCTGCTAATCCGTACTGCCGGTTAGTTCGTTCCAAAATGGCGGCATCATCCTTTGCCCCCAGCAGGAGTATCTGCGCACCGGTCTGTTGCCTGACCTCACTTAGAATTCCCCCCATCAGATTCATCGGCATGGCACCTATCGGTTGCCGGGTTGTCATAAAGCAGGCAAGCGTCGGCCTCTGTACATCCAACCCCAGTTGCAGCCAGATCCCATCCGCCTCCTCCTGATCGGTTTGCCGTGGATAGAGCCGTGGACACAGCGGCCATGCCGGCTCCTGCCCTGTAAGCGCAGCGACATATCCGCGGAAATAGGCCGGATAGGACTGCGGATACCGAATCGGCATGGGGTGCGTCACCCACCCGGAAAAGCCCTTATAGATGTACCCGACGCGGTTTGGAATCCCGAGCCGAACAGCCAAAGCCAACTCCGGCCAATATCGGACGGCATTAGTCGACAGCAATGCGTCAAAGCCTAACTTCTTCAACTCCGCCTCATGGCAAGGGAGAAGATCCAGTGGCGAACCAGAGCGGGCCCATGGCAACACAGCCCGGATGGCTGGATTTCCTTCCAGCAACGCCGCTGTGTTCGGAGCAGTCAAATAGTAAAATTCACACTCCGGCAAACCCTGCTTGAGCGCGACCAAAGAACAGGTTCGGTAGAGAATGTCACCAATGTGGTTGTCTCCCACCACCAGCGCCCGTTTCCAAGCATGCGGATTCGATACTGCCCTCCCGCATTTTCGAAAAGCATACGCCCGGAACAAAGGCGCCAAGCCTTCAACCATCAGGGCAATCAGCCAGTTTGCCTTTTTAACGAAATACATGGAGGAAGGGAACATCGGTAGAGGCGAACTTTCTTCAAAACCTGAGACACCAACAGGATCGGCGATCACCGGCGCCCTTCCTGAAGTCGACTCTTATTGGAATGTCTGTTTTCGTATCACAACTTCAATTGAATATTCACCATCACTATGCCGTTCAGGGTCATTGATGCTGTGACCTTCGTCGCACACCCGCAGGATTTCTATCTGGAAATCCTGCAGACTCCTGCGAAGTAACGGCACCATCCCCAATGTATGCGGCGGATCATCACACTCCGGAAGGAAAAACCATTTATGGTCGGGATTCCAACACGACGGCAAGGTGGTGCGTTTCTCATACAAATCCCGATGAGGCACAAACAGGATCAATACTCCGCCTGGCCGCACGCATTCCCACCACGTCTTCAGAGCCGCCTCTGGACTACACATATGTTCCAGTAAATGAGAGGCACTCACAAAATCATATACCCCACGCTGCACCCTGGGCAGTTGCCCCGCATCCCCGTGCTCAATTTCAAACCCTTCCGCATGAGGCACAATCAGATCGCCTCCATATCCGATGTCCAATCCACGACCACGACAATACTTCTCAAAAAAACCCTCGCGTAACCGCCGCGCATGTGCCTTGAAAGTCTCACACCGAGTAACCGGACGACCAAACAACAAGTAGCGCATACAACGCATATGCAGCGAAATGGCCTCCAAATGCGGCCAATAAATAGGCGAAAAACACTGTTTAATCAAATTTCGTAATTTTTTCATATCACTCACCCCGCAATCGGATCGAATTACCGTAATTCCGCATACCCCTGAAGGCTTGTATTTCCTTGAGATTTATATAAATATATACATGCAAGGCTAGATTCAAGCTCATTACAAGCTCGTCCTATTCATCTCATCTCAGGATGAATCTTAACATAAGATCATGCCGAAGTTTGTCGAGCAGGGGCCGGTACAACCGCAAGGAAGTTACCCGAAAATATTTTACCGGCAATAGACCCATGAATAACCCACATAAAGCCATGAATTACAGGATTCAGGATCAGCCGCCAAAGCCAATTCCGGAAACGCCCCCGCCAGCCAAAAGGCAAGGGCGGAATTGAATAGAAACTAAAAGCGGCATACCCCGCCAGCCGCAGTGTTTGCGATAAACTGTTTACAGAATAGGCACGTTGATGCGTAATATCGAGATATCGATAAAGGTTCATTGGGCAAAGCGCATTAGGTACTTGTATCACAACAATCCCCCCTGGCGCCATTCGCTTTCGGGCGATTTTCAACAATTCGATGGTTTGATCAACCTCGAGATGTTCCAAAACATCCAGAATGAGAATAACATCGAAAAAGGACTCCCGTCCCTTCAGAAATTCCACCGCATCAGCACAAATCACTCCTTGAAGACCCAAAACTTGTTGCGCATATTGCACCTGCTCCAAACTGCAGTCTACACCCTCAACATTCTGGTATCCGGATTCTTGCAAAGCCTTAAGCATTCGTCCATAACCACATCCGCAATCCAATATTCTAGTTTCGCGACGGGGGGGAAGGTGCGGGAGAATACATTTTCGGAAGTAGACTTTGCCCCACGCCAAAGCAGCACTCGGATCACCTTCCGCTAACATGCAAGTGGAGGTATACTGGTCAAATATCGACTGGTTCATGCTCTGACTCCTCTTTTATCCACTTCACTAATCGGCATTTGATAAATTTCAAGCCTCGCAACACAGCACCAGGCATCACGGCTGCGGGCAATAAAAGGCACCACACCGTCCAAGATGCCGCCATATTGCGAACCCCTTCACGGACAAGCCCCCTAACTGGTCGACCAGCATTTTTCAGAAACATCAGTCGGGGCAACAGGTAGAACAGCGTAGTATGCGCATAGGCAGTCCTAATAGCCCGAAAGGAATAGCCGCAGGGCTGTAAAGCAGCCAATGCCTGAGGAAACCCAACCGCAAAAGTTGTAATCCACCACCTGTCCAACGGCGATGCAGCAGAATCTCCATCCCCAAAATATTGCGACTCCCCTTCCCCCCCGCGGTTCATGACCAGTGGTTCGGCTAAAAACAAAACCCTGCCGCTTGCACGTAGCACTAAATACGCAGCATACATAAAGCAACTCCCCCCTTGATCAAACCGTTGATAGTCCGCCAGAGGAACGTTGAGAAATGCCTGCCGGTTGAGAATCACCCCGGAGATATATCCGACATGAATTCCCAGTTTCGCCAACACCTGATCCGGTTCATTGAATATGATGTTTTCGGACACTTCTATAAAGCGCGGACGTATCACCCGACTGAAACTATGATCATATATGGAAACATTACAAACAACCGCCCCAATCCCTTTTTCCAAACCCTCAAGAATCTTGCGCACCGCCTCAGGAACGATCTTGTCATCATCGCCTAATATCCACACATAGGTACCATTAGCCAACGCAGCCACCGCCCTGAAATTGGCATGAGCCCCGATATTGGTTGACTGCCTGAAATAGCGGATCCGGATATCTTTCTCAAAGGCCTTGACCACCAAACCAGTATGATCCGTGCTGTCGTTATCAGAGATAACAACCTCACACTGCCCTTTCGCCTGCACGGAAGAAAGTGCAACGCGAATGCTTTCCAAACATTCACGCAAACACTCCGCCCGATTAAATGTAGGAATCGTAATTGAGAGTCTCACCTGGTCAACTGGCATAATACCATCGCCTCCAATAACGGACGACTGAACGTAGCGGTCTGGCCATCACGCGAACCAACGGGGAAGGAAAAACCAGAAGGGGATAAGCCAAGAAGTAATAGAGCGGATCCCCTCCGTACAAAGCCCGAACTTCCCGCTCTTTTACCCCCGATGCTCCCTGACATCGATCCGCCAGAATGCTTCGCGGCAGCCCACGCACAATAACCCCTCTCTTCAGCGCCATTAATTCCCCCTCAGACAATAACCCCTCTTGCAGCAATTCTTGATGCAGCAAGGTAATATTCATGACCCCATACCTTAAAATATTAGAATAGGCGGATTCATTGTAACGAGCCAAAACGACCAAAGAGCCATCGTATACAAATGGCCCGCAATTGGCCAACGCCATACGCGCAGCTATGTCAACATGCGCCGTCCCTCGCCCTACTACTACTTTGTTAACAAAGGTACGGGCAAGTTCAGCATGCACTGTCAATGAAGATATGAACCCCAATCCAAATTTCAGATAAAAGACTTTTCCCTCACTTATCACCTCTTTCGATACAGGCGCCATTGGGGGCCGAAGATATGTAGGATTATCATATAAAAAAGGCGCATGATTCACATACATAATACTTGGTTGATATGCCCTCACCTGTTTTAGTATCGCCGCAAAATGACCAGGCGCCGGCAGATCGTCATCCGAAAAGAAACTCACATAGTTCCCTTCCGCGCGCTGGACGCAAGCAAGCACATTACCATCGAAACCAGTGTTGGTTTCATTCCGAAAATACCGAACCTGCGCGCTTTTTTGAACGTACTCCGCACAAAGGCCCGGCGTATCATCCGTCGAGGCATTATCTGAAATAACCACCTCAACCTCTGGCTTATCCGACACCTGGAGCAGCACAGCATCGAGTACTTTTTTCAAACAGTTCGCCCGGTTGTATGTGGGAATCGTAATGGAAAGAAATGGCTTCATATATTGACAAGTCTTCGATTAATCACAGATCGCACCCACATCACATACAACAGGGTACTCGGCGCAATACAGCCTACTGCGGCCAATGCCACACCGTGGACTCCCATATATTTCCCCAGCACAACCGGCAATCCGACCAGCGGAACCAGCATCACCACCGACAACACAGCCTGCCTGCGGACTATCCCCAGACTGTTCAATAAAACGGAATGGGTGTTTACCCACCCGCTCAAAATTACCCCTAGTGCAAACAATCCGGCAAGCCAGTAATCAGTGATCCACCGCCCCGTCCACAGACGCAGGATCAGGGGATGTCCAAGCCAAATAGCAAAACCGCCGACCACAAACATAAGCGGCCAAATCCTCCATACACAAATCCGGAATTTATTCCGGATCCAATCCCAATCCCCAAGTCGAGCATGATAGGTATACGCAGGAGCCAATGGCGACAGAAGCGCCAGATGCATCGTCACCAAAAAACCAAAAATCCGTTGAACCAAAGTGAAATCGCCAGCCATCACCAACCCCCCTACCGCACCGGCGATGATCGGACCAATAAATCCAGCCATCATCGAGGAAAGACCTAAGACAAAGAAATCCAGACTGGGCTTCAAAAATGAACGCAGAACGCTCCATTGCTCCCGCCACGGCGCCCAACGCCAACTCCATCCATACCGCCTGATCAGAATCAAGGTTACCCCTAGCCCACACAACAAATAAGCCCCAAAGAAACTTAATACAATAAAGGGAACGTTCCCCACATACAGCGCCACCCCAAAAATCAGGATCAGAATGACCGATTGAACAATGGCCAGAAGACTGACAAAAACAATCTCCTGCCGGGCAAAAAACACCGTAGCGGCCACCGTTAGCGGTTGGTTCAACATCACCAATCCGCACACCATCGGAAACAGCCATTGCACCTGCCCTGCAAGTTCCGCAGATTTAATCTTGAATAGACCCGCCCAATCAAACCACGGAAGAACACCGAGACAGATTGTAAATCCCACCAAGCCAATCAGACTTTCGGCATGAAAAACTGTCCAAAAAACGTTGATTTGCGCTTTCTCGGAATCGGACTGGGCCGTCAACGCCGCCATCCGGTTTCCTAGCCCGTAACGAAACCCTAAATCCAGCGCCATTCCGAAATTCATAAACCCAAAACAAATGGCCCAAAACCCAAATGCCTCCCCGGACAGTCGCCGGGATGCCAATGCCATCGTAACCAAAATCGATACCACCGCGGCCATCCGTGCAGAGGCCGTGGCCAGGGACCGCCACCGCCCGGACGCCTGTTTTAGTGCTGCCATGATAGCCATATTTAAGAAGGTGAATACACTTCGAGCCAATAAATTGTGAATTGATATAGGCCATTATGCATAAAAGAAAATCTAATTGAAGAAAGAATTCAAGTGAAGGCAAACCTGCGATTCAGACACTGGGGAGGGGCTCGGGGGGTGCCAACCCTGACCGTT
>JBAWZF010000024.1 GCA_037143175.1 bacterium | reverse complement strand
TCAAGGGAGAGGGAATGCCTATCCGAATCACACCCTCACCCTAACCCTCTCCCCTCAAGGGAGAGGGAATGCCTATCCGAATCACACCCTCACCCTAACCCTCTCCCCTCAAGGGAGAGGGAATGCCTATCCGAATCACACCCTCACCCTAACCCTCTCCCCTCAAGGGAGAGGGAACCTATCGTCTTCTCCCTCTCCCCTTGAGGGAGAGGGTTGGGGTGAGGGGATATTTCCCCTACGGCTTCACAGGCACCGAGACAACATCCGCCTTTTCCACCTTGATGAGCGGCGCAGTTACCTCTGATTTCACTGATAACCCCTCTGTCGAGTCGCGAATCGTCGCCGTCAGGAAAATCAGAAGTTCAATCTTCTCTGTGTTCACAGTGTCACGCCGGAACAATACCCCGATCAGCGGGATACTGCCCAGGAAAGGCACCTTGATCTGGGTATTCTGCTTCTTTTCACGAATCATCCCGCCAATCACAATCGTCTGACCGCTTTTGACCAAAACCTGAGTTTCGGCTTCCCGAGCGGCGATAATCGGATAAGCGGCACCCGATATCTCCGCCCCCGCGCTCGCGTTACCTGACTGGTAGCCAAGTAATTCGCGAACAGAGGGGTGAACAATCAGGTTGATATTATTATCCTCACACACCTGAGGGAGCACCTTAAGTTTAATCCCAATGTCCTCATAGCGCTCAAGCGTTGTTGTAGTCTTCGTAGTTCCCGGAGTATCCCCAGCCCCGATGGTAGAAGAGATGATGGGAAGTTTCTGGCCAACAAGAATCACGGCATCCTGGTTGTCCATCGTCATGACTTTCGGAGCCGACAACATCTTATAGGAGGCATCTTCCTCCAATAGATGCAGCAGAACTGAAAACTGCAAATCCGTTAACTTCTGAAACGCCAGAGACAATCCGGAATTGAAGGGTGACGTGCCAGACAAGGAGGAGGACTGAGGTTTAAAGCTATCCGGCTTGACCCCACTGCTTGATTGGCGCGCACCTGCCGCATAAAGACTACCTGCACCCGAGGTCCCCAGCATTACCCCGCTACCATCCGCCCCGGTTCCCCATTCCACACCAATATCCCTCAGCAAATTAGCCGAAACCTCAACGAATTTCGCTTCGATTTGAATCTGTGAGGGCATCCTGTCAATTTTATCGAGCATCGCCGCCACAGCTTTGATTACCTCCCGAGTGTCCACAATCACCAGCGTCTTACCTCTGACTTGTACGGACTCTTCCTGCACACGCTGCAACCGGCCAAGGCTCTCTGAACTTGTGTTCTGGCCACCGGATGTCGCAGACTGCTCCTTCCAGCTCTGGCTCCTAGCCAAAAGTTTACCTATCTTACCCCGATTTGGTGTGAGTTGACTCTGCACCAATTCCGCTACATCCGACGCATCCAAATATTTCAAGGTAAAGACCTTAACCTCAAGCGGCTCATCCACTTTCGGAGTCTGAGTAACAACCAACGCTGCACCTGGTCCAGCTTTGTTCAACACCACGTCTTTTGGCAGTTTATCTTTCCCGCAAATGATAATGGTATCGCCAACCATATAGTAATCGTAACCGTAGGGCTTCAGGATCACATCCAAGGCATCATTCCATGGCTTATCGGTCACCCGTAACGTAACATTACCCGCTACCTCGGAGCCGATCACAATATTCCGTCCCGATTGGCGCGAAAAGGCATTCAGGACCTGAGTTATCGGGCCATTGTCGACATTGATGGTCACCAGGGAAACATTCGTATTTTGAGCGGGTATGGCACCTGCCGGCGTATCCTGGCCCGAGGCGATCATACCGCCAGTCAAGCTTACCGCCAGGACGACCAGAACGATTCGACGAAGTTCCACGCCCGACCCGATTTTCTTCTCTTTTGCCTTCATAATTCCGAACCTTTCCTTGCCTAACCTTTTAATGTCAAAAACCGGGCCAATTCTTTTGGCCTCGGCGAACGGCTCATTGCCGTACCCGCATCAATCAAACCACGCTCATACAAAGACTTCAGGGAATCGTTCATCGTAATCATCCCCTCTGAACGCCCCGTTTGAATCGCCGAGTAGAGCTGTTGAACCTGCATCTCCCGGATCAAGTTCCGGATCGCCTGATTCACATTCATAACCTCGCACGCCAATACCCGTCGGGTTGCTTCCCGGTTAACCAGAAGTTGCTGCGAGACAATTCCCAGCAATACCATTGAAAGCTGTGTGTAGATCTGCTGCTGTTGGGCAGGCGGGAAGACATCTACAATACGGTTAATCGCGTGGGTGGTGTCCTGCGTATGGAGCGTCCCCATAATCAGGTGTCCCGTTTCCGCCAAGCTCAACACTAATTGGATGGTTTCCAAATCGCGCATCTCGCCAACCATGATCACGTCCGGCGACTGGCGGAAAACACTATGGAGCGCTTCGGTGAACGAATTGGCATCCTCGCCTATCTCTCGCTGGTCAATAACGCTCAACTTGTGGTGGTGCAAGTATTCAATGGGATCTTCAAGACAGACGACATGAAGACGTCGGTTATCGTTGATATAGTCCAGCATAGCCGCCAATGTCGTAGACTTTCCGCTCCCCGCCGATCCCGTGATCAACACTAAGCCATGGGGCCTCAATGCAAATTCTTTAATCGCATCCGGGAGGCCTAATTCCTCAAAAGGAGGAATTTTGAAGGGAATGACCCGAATAGCAGCCGCAATCGAGTCCCTCTGATAGTAAAAATTGAAACGGAACCGGCTGAGCCCCTCGTATCCCTTGGAAAAATCCACGCTTTTGCGGGCAATCAGAACCTCCATGCGCCGCTCCCCTAAAACATTAAAGGCCATTCGTTCGATGACTGATCCTTCCATGGGGGGGTGGTTTGCAGAAACAAGCATTCCATTAATGCGTAACTGGGGGGGGGCGCCGACTGTTAATAGTAAATCCGAGGCCTTTCGCTCACACATCTCCTTAAGGAGTTCTTCTAACAATTTCATGCGTGCCCCTTATTGAAATTCACTCACCTAACAGTGTCTGTTTTAGCCAAGCAAAGGGAAATAATCAAGGTATAATTCAGAAATTGCCTCATAAACAGAGGAATAACCTTGTTAGGTAATACAAGCAATCGGGAAATCCCTGATTCAGCCATCAGGGATTCCCTGATGCTGGCAAGAACGCTACATCCTGACTACTTCTTCACAAACGGCGAGATCGCCCTGAGTCTTGCGATAATTGGAGGCAATTGCTTTATGGTATAATCCACATCTTCAATGGTGGTGTATCGACTCAAGCTAAACCTGACTGACCCGTGAACTGCAGTAAAAGGCACCCCCATGGCACGTAAAACATGGGACGGCTCGAGTGAGCCCGAAGTGCAGGCAGAACCGGAGGAGGCCGCAATGCCGACATCACTCATCATGTACAAAATTGACTCACCTTCAATATACTCAAAACTGATATTCGCAGTATTGGGAAGACGATTAATCCGATCCCCATTCACACGGGAGTCGGGGCAAGTTGCCAAAAGCCCAGTTTCCAGCCGATCCCGTAACACTGACACCGCGGTGGCCTCTTGCTCCATATGACGCTGCGCCAACTCTGCGGCACACCCAAGACCTACAATGTAGGGAACGTTTTCGGTCCCTGCCCGGCGGTTATCCTCTTGGTGTCCACCCAACATAAACGGTTGAACCCGCGTCCCTTTACGAACATACAAGACCCCAATTCCCTTAGGTGCATGGAGTTTATGCCCAGATAGTGAAAGCATATCGACAGGAACTTTTCTGACATCAAGCGGGATTTTACCTACGGCCTGGACGGCATCAGTATGGAACACCCCACCCGCTGCTTTCACCATAACGCTTATCTCGGGAACGGGGAAAATGACGCCCGTCTCGTTATTAGCCCACATGACGCTCGTCAGTGCCGGTCCATCCCTGAGCGCAGCGCCCAGTTGAACTAAGTCCAATTGCCCTGAAGAATCGACATTGATTTCATGGAGCCGATGTCCACGTTCACCCAAATAGCGACAGGGGCCCAAAACTGCGGGATGCTCCACTCTTGTGCAGATGATGTTAAGGTGGCTCCCGACGGCCTCGGCCCCACCCCGAATAGCTGTATTATCACTCTCGGTTCCACAACTGGTGAAAATAATTTCCGAAGGATCCGCATGAATTAATTCAGCCACTTTTTGACGGGCCTCATCAATCGCCTGCTTCACATGTCCACCAAAGGAGTGCATGCTGGAAGGATTGCCCCAATGTTCCTTAAAATAAGGCGCCATCGCCTCAATGACCTCTGGAGCCACCGCTGTTGTCGCGTTATTATCGAGGTAAACGTTTTTCATTCCCGAACCTCCTCCACGGTTAGATCACTGGAAACAAACTCTTTCAGTTTAACGCCCACCACATCTTTCAGCGTAAACGAGGATACCTGACAGCCGGCACACATACCGCGCAAAGCCACCTTGACCCGATTACCCTCAACATCAATCAGCTCAATATCGCCACCATCTCGCTTCAGAAGAGGACGTATTTCACGGTCAATAGTTTGTTCTATAAGTCGGATTTTTTCGATCACGGTCATTTTCCGTGGAGCCGTATGAGCCCCTGCTTTACGCTCCGCATCAAGCCGCTCGTGCACGATTTTATCCACAATCTTGCCGATATCCCCTTTACACTTGCCGCAACCGCCACCAGCCTTGGTATAGTTTGTCACCTGGTCAATTGTGGAGAGTCCATTTTCCCGGACCACTCTCTGGATTTCCTCTTCGGTAACACCAAAGCAGTTACAAACCACTTTCCCACTCAAGATTTTCTTATCGGTTTTGCCGATCCTGTAATTATCAATGGCCGCTTCCAAAGCTTCGCGCCCCATGACCGAACAGTGCATCTTCTGCTCTGGCAGCCCCCCCAGGAAATCAGCGATATCCTGATTGGTCACCTTAGCGGCCTCATCCAGAGTCAACCCCTTAATCATCTCTGTAAGGGCTGATGAGGAAGCAATGGCGCTGGCGCAACCAAAGGTCTGGAATTTCGCATCCACAATTCGTCCGTCTGGCCCCAATTTAAACATCAACTTCAAAGCATCTCCACAGGCCAATGAGCCCACCTCACCGATGCCATCAGGATTCTCAATCACACCGACATTCCGGGGATTCCGGAAATGATCCATTACTTTTCCTGTATAGTCCCACATAGTGTCCATTCCTTTCGGGCTAAGCCCCCACTCGAATATGGTTCAACTATATCACTACAACAGGGTAGGTCGTCAATACTCAAATGATACCTTTTACGTATCCATTCAAAAACCAGCATAACAGTTCAATGGATGTGGGATATTTTTGGAGTGCGGCGGCTTGACGCCGCTTTTCTGAGGCGCGGCTCGACGCGCCGTTATCCCGGTATATGGCTCGTCAAGCCGAGCCATGTGAAAGCGGCGTCAAGCCCGCACTCCAAATAAGATCGATGACACTTCCCCGTAAATCTACCCGGCCCCCATTAAGATAAGTACTTATGCGGCGCTTGTACATGACGGGATACCGTGCTATCTTTAATCACAAGTTAACCGGAGAAGATCGTCTAATATGGATACGCATAACCCTGCTGCGGATTCGGCTCGGGAAAGTTCCCGAACGATGCGCATTGATTTAACGCCGGATATCCTTCCGGATAAGATCGGCTCCAAGTTTTCAACGGCGTCGCGGCGCCCTACCATTCGCATCACCAAAGCCAAAGCCGATACCAGCCTTGTCGGCGACTCCGACTTTCAACAACTCCTTCAAAACGTTTATGACGGCGCCGTCATTACGGACTATCAGGGACGCATTGTAGATGTCAACGTTCGGCTTTGCCAGTTTGTCGGGTACGAACATCACGATCTTTGTCGCATGGAACTTTTCGATCTTCTCTATGGTGCCGACGAGACCATTTTGCCCATGATCCGTGAAAATCTCGCCTCCACCCGCTTCGTTCTGCTTCAGGCTTTTTTTGTAAGGAAGGATGGCTCCGTTTTCCCGGCAGAAACAGCAATTAATCGTCTCTTCCTGTCGGGGCAGGATTATCTTTGTTTCTTTGTGCGCGACATCACCTTGCGCAGGCAGGCAGATGAACAATTACGTACCGAGCATACGGCCATTCAGCTGGCAGGAAGCGGTATTGCCATTGCCGACTTACAATCCAAACTCACCTACGGCAATCCTGCAGCACTCCGGATGTGGGGCGTGGCCAATCAGGAAGAAGCCCAAACCCTTTCTCTTTCCCAGTTGTTCAGCAACCCCCTTCTCGGGAAAACCATCATGGAGATGGTATCCACAGGACAAGCCTGGTGCCAGGAGGTTCAAGCGCAACGTCTGGATGGAAGTCTGTTTTATGTTCAAGCCGCGGCAGCAGCCAACTTCAACACAGATGACGAATTTACCGGCATCGTCCTCTCGTTCAATGATGTAACGGAACGACGTCTGGCTGAAGCACAGCGTGAACAATACGCCGAGCAACTCCGAATCAGAAATACGGAGATGGAAGCGGATCTCGACATGGCCAGAGAGATTCAATTGGCTCTGCTCCCCCGCCAGTTTCCCACCTTCCCTGCCAGCAGTGCACCAGAACAAAGCCTACTGAAATTCAACCATTTCTACCGCCCCAGCACCACCTTGGGCGGCGACTTCTTCTATATCCTCCCCATCTCCAACCATCAGGCAGGCGTCTTTGCCTGTGATGTGATGGGACACGGTATGCGCGCCGCCCTCATCACCGCGATTATGCGGAGTATGGTTGAGGAACTCAGGCCCATCGCCAGCAACCCAGGCGTCTTCATGTCACACATTAACAGGGAATTCATGACCATCATGAAGGATGCCGAGGAATTCATGTTTGTGTCGGCCTCGTATGTCTTTTTCGACCTCGATACAAGGCGCCTTGCGTTTAGCGATGCGGGCCACCCTAATCCATTGCTGATAAACCGCCTCAAAAAAACAGTATCCCCTCTCCGGGACAGACCGGAACCTTTAGGTCCCGCCCTGGGCATAATGGATAAACATACCTACCCCACCATCGAACGCCCTCTGCACACGGGTGATGGAGTTCTTATCTATACGGATGGCATCACCGAAGCTGAAGGGAAAGGTCGCGAGCAATATGGCGAAGAACGCCTCCTTGCCAGCGCCCGGAAACATCTGACTGCATCCCCCGACACCCTTCTCGCGAGTATGGCCGCTGACTCCGAAGCCTTTACCACAGGCGTAGGGTTTGATGACGACGTCTGTATGGTTGTCGCGGAAGTCTTCGGGTTTCCCGGGGGATGAGCCTTTATTCCCAGAGTTTCTCGGGGTAAACGCCCTTTGCCACCAAGATACGGATTCCTTCGACGACCACGGCCTTGTCTTGAGGATAAGTGACGCCAAACCAATGCTCCGGAGTTGAAATTACTTTCGTCGTAGCTTTCCTGGCTTTGATCAGCCCGTCCACCACTGTTGGCAAAAAGAACTCCGCCTTGGCATTCGTACCATTAGTTTTGAGAAAGATTTCAAACTCACGTTGAAGATGGCCGAACAGCGACGGAGTCAGCCCCCACATATTCATCGAGACCACTTCATCGCCGGTCAAGTCAAGGCACGCGCCATCCCCATCGCTAAAACGGGCACCCTTTTCAGTTTTCTCAATATGGGTACGCTCCACCACCCGCGTCAGCAATCCGTTCTTATCGACTTCACACACGCCGCGCGCCACATGCCCATGTTCGGATAACGTATTCCGCAGCGTAAATCCCACCATGCTATAGTCACAGGAATCGGCCTTCACATCCTCAAGAAAAACGCCAAGGGCCTTATAAGAACGGCTTCCATAAAAATCATCAGCATTGATTACCGCAAAGGGGGACTTGACCACCTCACGGCAAGCCAGCACCGCATGGCCCGTTCCCCAAGGTTTCTTCCGGTCGGCAGGCACGGCAAAACCACCCGGCAGATCCGCCAGATCCTGAAAAACGTAATCCACAGGAATTTTCTTTTCGAACCGGGAGGAAACAAGATTGCGAAAATCTTTCTCAATATCGCGCCGAATCACACATACAACCCGGTCAAAGCCAGCACGAAGGGCATCATAGACCGAATATTCAATCACAATGGCACCATGAGGGCCTACAGCCTCAATCTGTTTCAATCCGCCATAACGACTCCCAATCCCCGCCGCCAATATCACCAATGTTTTGCTCATGGGTGCAAATCTACACTAGGCGCCCCATGATCGGCAAGTTCCCAACTGCCCACGCGGCTCAGGCAAGCTTCGCCCTCCAGCAGAATTATCTCTTGTTCCCAATATAGGAACACGATATAAACGAAACAGTTAGATTATTAGCGAATATAAGAGGAAAGCCACCTATGCCTTGTGATATCTGCAGCAACCACACCACACTGACCACCCTGAAGGCTTCAGTCATGAAGCAGGCTGTCGAGGGAGGCTTCGACCCTTTTGCTGAAGGACTGCTCCCGCCCAAGTTAGCCCAACTCGCCACCCCGGATTCACCCGAAGACTGGAAACGGCAGGTCCTTAGCGGCCTGCTCTCGCACTCAGACTGGAATCTCTGTGATAGTTGTCAGTGTGCAGTAGGCAGTGTGCAGTAGGCAGTAGGCAGTGTGCAGTAGGCAGTAGGCAGTGTGCAGTAGGCAGTGAACACTGTTTACTGGCAACTGCTCACTGCCTACTGCTTACTGGCGACTGGCTTCCCTTAGCCACTCGAGCAATGCTTCACGATCTGCAACGGTACCTTCGAGTTGAGCGTCGTATGCCTTCTTCCGCCAGACCCCGACTTCCGGCCCTTCAGGTATTCCCAAAGCGATAATATCACGCCCATTCACCCATGGTTCAGGGAGCACTGGTTCCGAATCCATCTGACGCCGGAATTCCAAAAGATATTCATGATTCACCAAATCCCCATGGCTCGAAGCGCAGTCCAGACGATGCAATTCCATCTCCGATAGAAAAGTCGGGGCCCCAACCAAACGCCGCAAGGTTGCACGCCGCATGGATTTAACATCTATGAAACGCATATGGTTTCCCACCATAAATGATATTACATCACGATCATCACAGGAAAACTTCAACCGCTCAAGGATCACGCGGGCGGCATCCGCCCCCACCTTAGCATGACATTCAAACCGCCACCGCCCCTCCTTAAACTGGGCCGTAGGCGGCTTCCCGACATCATGTAGCAGCACCGCCCAGGCCAGCCGATAATCATCTGTTTTCATCTCATTCAACATAATGATCGTATGCTGAAAAACATCACCTTCGGGATGATATTCCGGCGGTTGTTCCACCCCCTCCATGACCGCCACCTCGGGCAGAATCATCTGTAGAAGACCTAAATCTCTGAGCAGAATAATCGCATCACCCGCCTGTTTAGCTTCCACCAGGAGCCGGTTGAGCTCTTCACGAATCCGCTCTGCGCTGATTAAGGTTATCCAAACCGCCGACCCCCGGATCGCATTCTCAGTGGCTGGCTCAATGGTAAACCCTAATGTGGCGGCAAACCGTGCCGCTCGCAGCATCCTTAAATGGTCTTCACGAAAGCGATCAGCAGGAACCCCGACCGCGCGAATCACTCCCCTGGCAATATCACTTCGCCCATCCACATAATCGATGACTTGCTGCTCAAGGGGATCATAAAACAACGCGTTTACTGTGAAATCACGCCGGTGGGCATCTGTCTCTGGATCTGAGAAGGTGATGCTCGAGGGATGCCGCCCGTCCATATATTCGGCATCCTTCCGAAAGGTTGCCACCTCGTACCAGTTCCCGCAAACAGGCACCCGCACCACTCCAAATGACTTTCCCACAGCCACTGCACCGGGAAACAACTCCATCACTTTGTCGGGAACAGCATTCGTGGCGATGTCATAATCCTTGGCACTCCGCCCCATGATCAAATCACGAACACAGCCCCCTGCCCAGTAAGCTATGAAGCCCATTGCTTTAAGCGTGCGTACAATCTTTATAGCACCCGGCACCGCGACATGGGCGACATTGAGGGGAACCGCAGTCATTCTGACTTCTCTCTCATTGCAAAGGCATGTGGGAGCAAATCTCCCAGAAAAAATACCTCACTTTTATTAAGATCATCCAGCGGGGCCAAGATCAACTGAAAGTCGGGACTGCAAAACTCTGCCAGAACCTGCAAGCATGCCCCGCAGGGCAAAGCCGCTTTGCCTGATCCTCCGACTACCGCCAAGGCCTTGAATTTCTGCATTCCCCCTGAAACGGCCTTCACTATCGCCACGCGCTCAGCACATAGTGTCAGCCCATACGAGGCATTTTCAACATTACATCCAACGCATACATCCCCCGCTGCCGTCAACAAGGCGGCCCCAACAGGAAACCGGGAGTAAGGAGAATAACTTATTCGGGCCGCTTTCAGGGCGGCCTGCAATAGCCTCTTCATTCCTATCTGTTTCTTCATAAAGGCCCTATCTCTTTCACAAATTCCTGCAACAAACGTGTCAGCGTTGGAATCGCCACACGTGCCCCCGCCAAAACTTCATCATGTGAAAGCACCGCCGAGCCACCTGCCGCCGCATTGGTAATACAAGATAGCCCCACCACTTTGAGTCCTGCCGCATGAGCCAAAATTGCTTCCGGTACAGTGGACATCCCCACGGCGTCAGCGCCCCATTGCCGGAAGGCCGTAATTTCAGAGGGGGTTTCATAGGAGGGGCCCGTCACGGCCAAATAAGTGCCATGAGCCAAAGGGATTCCCTCACTCCGCGAGATCTGATCCAGCGTGTCCCGATACCTTTTGTCATAGATACAGGTCATGTCTGGAAAGCGGGTTCCCCAAAACGCATGATGAGGGCCGATGAGCGGATTTACCCCCATCAGGTTAATGTGATCATCAATCACCATCACCGCTCCGGACTGAAACGATTTTCTAATACCACCGGCACTATTGGTCAAAACCATTCCTGACGCGCCCAGCGTTTTAGCGAGACAGGCAGGAAAAGCGATAGGCTCCCACCCTACTCCTTCATACCAATGGCGACGTCCTGCAAAAATCAAGAGATCGATGCCAGCTTGTTCAGCCAACAAAAGCTGCCCCCCGTGGCCCGCCACCTGAGGCGCGCCCAATTCCGGGATATCCCCATAGTCAATGGTTTGCTTGACGGTAAACCCATTCGATACCTCCCGCCATCCTGAGCCCATAACGATGGCCAGTTTGGGGCGAAAGCCCTGAAAGGCACCACGAAGCTTCTCTGCCGCCACAATGAGTTTATCTGTATTCATAGGCTCAAACTCTTTCAAGCACCAGCGGCCCTGAAGGCACCGAGGCCGGACCCACGACGAATGCTTCACGAACCAGTCCCATAGCCGCATCTATGCGGTTCTGTGTGGCCGCATGTAAGGTTGCCAATGGCGCACCAGCGACAACTGGCTCCCCGATTTTCATCAAATTTGACAAACCGGCCGAGTAATCGATTGCATCAGTCGTTTTGGCACGCCCAGCCCCCAATAACAAACTGGCGCGGCCAATTTTCTCAGCATCCACATCCTGTACAAATCCTTTTTCTACTGCAGTAAAGTCAATCTTCATCTTAGCAATCGGGAAACAACGAGGATCATCTAAAAACTCCGTATCTCCTCCATGCAGCCGCACCATTTTTTTAAACACTTCAAAAGGTTCGCCCGACTGCCATTTGCGGCGCACCACCTCCAAACCGGCTTCTGGCGTCGGGACCACGCCGGCCACAACAAGCATTTCTGCGGCCAGCGCCAGTGTCAATTCCGTGCTATCCGCAGGCCCCCGCCCTTTCAAAATATCGATTGACTCCATGATTTCCAAAGAATTACCAACAGCACGTCCAAGGGGTTGATCCATGGCGGTAATTAATGCCGTCACACGCTTACCCATCGCACGACCAACCCGTACGAGCGCTTCGGCCAAAGCCCTGGCCTCGTCCCGGGTTTTCATAAAAGCACCACGGCCACACTTCACATCCAGCACCAGCCCGTCAAGCCCTTCAGCCAATTTCTTGCTCATGATACTGGAGACAATCAGGGGAATGGAAGGCACGGTCGCGGTTACATCCCGCAAGGCATAAAGCTTCCTATCAGCCGGAACCAGTCGTTCAGTTTGTCCAATCAATGAACACCCGCATGACTGTAAAACATTGATAAATTCAGGGATTTGTAACCCCGTACGATACCCGGGGATTGACTCCAATTTATCCAAGGTACCGCCGGTAATCCCCAAACCCCGCCCGGAGATCATCGGAACAGCAACGCCGCAACACGCCACAATGGGTGCCAGGGGAATAGAAAGCTTGTCGCCGATGCCGCCCGTAGAGTGTTTATCCACCTTGGGCCGTAAAATACTTGATGTATCCACGATGTCGCCCGAGTGCATCATAACCCGGGTCAACGAGGTAATCTCCTCTGGAGTCATCCCCCGGAAGAATATGGCCATGGCCAAAGCAGCCATTTGATAATCAGGAATATCCCCCCTGACATAACCTCCAATGAAGTCAGTCAGTTCTTGATCCGAGAGAATTCCACCGTTGCGTTTCTTTTCGATAATCCATTGGGGAAGCATATCGGCACAATACGGAGACCCTCTGCCGCTGTCAAACCCTTATCAGACATCACGCAACCTGATCCAAGAATTGCAAGCCATAGATCCCTGAATTCCTGTCGGCATGACGCGCCTGGGCCGTCAGCATCACCATCCTGTCTGATCCCACCTTGAACGGCAACCAGTCCGGTACTTTAAAGGAGAGCTGACATGACGTCATGGGGGCAAGAAACGTCTGACATTCAATCAACATCCCCCCTTTGGAAATATTCCGGGCGACAGCATGTACCGTCTCAACAAGGCCTGGAGAACTGAAATACAACTCAAGTGGCAATTCGCAGGTAAATCGCTCAAAACTTCGTCGATAGGCCCGATTTAGTGCCTGGCCCTGGCCTTTTATTCTGCTTAACCAAGCCCAAAACCGCCGGGAAAAGGGTTTCCCAAAGGCCTTTAAGCCAATAGGCAAAACACTCTGAAGTTCATCCTCGTCCCAGCCGCCAGAAATCACAGCAACATTCTTACACTTGCATTGTTTCCGCTTCAGATGCTCTAAAAAATCAAGCCCACTGACCGTGGGCATGTCATAATCCGAAATAATAACGTCGGGACATGCTCCCTTCTGTGAACAGGGACATGACTCATCAGCTAACAGAGGACAGGAAGCCGGACTATCATAAGAATCCACTTCATAGCCATCCGAACTCAATACTTTCCCCAGCAGAGTTCGTATCACAGGATCATCTTCAAGAATCATCGCTTTCATCGAATTTCACCTTGCTAATTATGTATCATGGGGTTACTCCCAGCTGAATTGAACTTCGGAAATGGTCGTTGATTCGTGCGCGCACGGCCTGAATCCACACCTCCACAGACCGTCCAAAATGAACATCCAAACAAACACCCGCAGAGAACTTACTTGCGATACTTTTAGTACTGGTCCAACATACCCGACCACGAAGTTTCATGGCCTGACTAAGTCCATTAACGGGTAAATTAACCCACAAGTTAACGACCGCGCCCTCCGGTATTGGTTGATCCGTGGCCAGCTTCATCCCCTGAATCGAAACATCCTCAATCATACATTGCATCCGCGGTTTCCGAATAAATAAATCCCGGAACTTTGAAACGACAACGACCCCTACAGGAATTTCCATCACCATCCTCCGATGGGTACGATTTTCGACAGGTGTTGTCATTCTCCAAGCCTCTGTTTGCAAAACTTTTAATGCGCACCACTACTACGACTAGTGAAGAGTAGCATCTTATATGCCAAGGATATTCCTCAACATAAACATATCACAACTCACTGATTGCAAGAATTTTACGACGATATTTACGAGAACAAAACGAACCAGAAAACCACAGAAGGCGTCAATCTGTAAAAATTACTGACATTACGGCCGGAGTTTGCGATCTCCTGGCTTTTCTTTAAGATGCTTCAACATGGGTACAATCCGATCCTGCAACAGTACCCCAGCTACAAACAGACCCAAAGCGATCACAGTGGCCACAATGACGGGACCGTAGGCTTTGGCCTCCACATGAGCGCCAATGTAAGACGACAGCAGGATACCGGGGAATCTGGCCACCATGGCGGCAATGAAGAAATGCAATGGCTTAACGGGAGTCAGACCCGCAATGTAGGTCAGAATGTCCTTTGGACTGCCGGGAATGAGAAACAAGATCAAAATCACCAATTCTGTCTTCGGATGATTCAATAAAAATTCGAATTTCTGGAAGGTTTTCCCGGGCATAATCACCCTCAATAACGGCAACCCAAACCATCGCCCCAATCCGAATACCATCACTGATCCCATCAAAATACCAAGGATCGAAAAAAGGGTTCCCTGAATGGTTCCGTAAATGAATCCGCCAGCAAACTGGGTTACTTCCCCGGGTATCGGCGCAATCACTACCTGTACCGCCTGAAGCAAAACAAACACTGCCGCGCCCCATATCCCGAAGGAGGCCAGATACTCCCCCAATTGGTTTGCATTGCTGAAGAAGCGGGTCAGGGGCGTGGCATACTTCACAGTGACAAAGACCACCGTACCCACAAAAAACAAGAGAGCTAAACCTTTTACCCACAATAATCTGTTATTCATAATGGTTGTCCGGTTCTGGAATGACATGTCCCCTTACGGACATTCCGGCCCGGCAAGTGGAAGTGACTTTCCCGGTAACCAGCGGGTGCCACACCGGCAGATCATGCCCCTCCGTTAGTAGCCGATAAGAACAACTCGAGGGCAACCAGGCCAACATTTCGGGCGTACAATGGAACAAATCGACACATTCCGGCATGCGCTTTTTCCGATTACCATAACAGGAACAACGGCAAGTTTTGAGATCAAGATGCCGACAAGCCCATTTGGTATAGTGGATTTTCAAGGTATCGGGATCTTCATACTTGATCACACAGCACCGACCACACCCGTCACAAAGGGATTCCCACTCCGCCCGTGTCATCGCCGCCAGCGTTTTCCGTCTCCAGAAATGGGGCTGCTGAATAGATGTTTTGGCACTCACTATTTTCATGATACTGAACGATCAACTCTCCAGCGCCTTTTTCATCGCCAGACGAGCAAGCTGCAAATCATCAAAAGAGACATTGCGACGCTGATAACGGGCCTCCATCCGCTCCAAGAAGTTTTCCCAATCCTCACGTGTCGGCGGCGTGGTGTAATCAAACCGCTCATCCGTGGCCAATTTGAACTGCCACTTGACTCTCCCCTGCTCCACCGTCCACCGCACATCTCGCTTAACCCCGTCCGCATTTTTTTCAATCCAACAAATCTGACGCATCATAATTCAAGTCTCCTGTCAAAGAAACTCTACCCTATCACATCATCATTGTTGTAGGCCAGACCTCTGTGAATGACATCCTAATCGTAATCGTAATCGTAATCTACGGCCCCAGAGAGGATTATGATTACGATTACGATTAAGATTATGAGAGAACTTAGAACCGCGCTTGAAAATGCGCCAAACAATCTCCATAGTGTCGCCCGAAGAAAGATACCACCCCTTATGGCCCTATTAAGTTTAAAAGATGTCAGTGTGAGTTATGGCGGACTTCCGCTCCTGGATGATGTTGAGTTCCACATTGAGCGCGGAGATCGTATTTGCCTACTGGGCGCTAACGGCGCCGGGAAAAGCACCATGCTCAGAATTCTCGCCGGAGAATCCAAGCCGGACCTGGGTAAAGTTATCCAACCTCCCAGTACCCGCGTCAACAGGCTTCCCCAACAAGTACCCCTCCATTTAACTGGCCGGGTACTCGACATCGTCTGCCCGGATCCCGATGCACTGGATAATCACCGCGTCGCTCTTGAGGCCGAGCAAATCCTGACCCGCCTTCAAGTTGACCCGGACGTCCATTTTGAAACCCTTTCGGGGGGGACCCGCCGCCGCGTCCTTCTTGCCCGTACTCTGCTCGGAAAACCGGATGTCGTACTTCTGGATGAGCCAACCAACCATCTGGATCTCGACTCCATCGCCTGGCTGGAAGGCTACCTTCTGCGTCATTGCCGGACGTTCCTCTTCATCACCCATGACCGGGCCTTTCTCCGGCGCATCGCCTCACGAGTGGTTGAACTGGATCGGGGCCATCTCGTCGATTGGCGCTGTGATTATGACACCTTCTTGAAACGCAAAGAGGAGACCCTCCAGGCCGAAGCCCTGCTATGGGAGCGGAACGATAAACGACTCGAGAAAGAAGAGGCTTGGCGCCGCCGCGGCGTCAAAGCACGAACGGTCCGGAATCAGGGTCGTGTGAGAGCCCTGGAGGCCCTTCGCGCTGATCGCCGGCAACGCCGTGAACGTTCAGGAGCTGTCCAAATGGCGATTCAGGAGGCGGATCGTACCGGCCAAATTGTATTGAAGGCCGAGTCGGTTGTTTTCGGGTACGGTAACCGCGCTTTGATTCACGACTTTTCCGAAGTCATCACCCGGGGTGACCGGATTGGGATCCTCGGCCCTAACGGGTGCGGAAAAACCACCTTACTGCGCCTGTTGCTTGAACCAAGTGGAACTGGCCTGACCCCACTATCGGGAAAAATTACGCATGGCACTAACCTGCAAATTGCCTACTCCGACCAGCTTCGCGCACAGTTGGATGAAACCCAATCGCTGGCCGAAAACATCGCACAGGGAAAAGAGTTCATCATGCTGCAGGGCGTCAAACGCCATGTCATGGGATATCTGGAAGATTTCCTATTTACGCCCGATCGTGCCCGACAACCTGTATCGGTTCTTTCCGGTGGGGAACGCAACCGCCTTTTGCTGGCGAGACTCTTTGCACAACCTTCCAATGTACTCGTTCTGGACGAACCTACCAATGATCTGGATCTCGATACACTGGAACTACTCGAGGAGCAACTGGCAGCCTACACCGGCACCGTCCTTATCGTTAGCCATGACCGCTCCTTTTTGAATAACGTGGTCACCAGCGTGCTGGCTTTTGAAAAACACCCCCCGGGTCGCAATGACGTCTGGCTGAAACCAGAGGAAGGCTGGTTTGTAAATGAGTATGTGGGGGGCTATGATGACTGGGCCGCCAAGCGGTTACTGCCCCCGGATGAAGAGCCTGCCGCTAAACCGCCCCCTCTCAAACCGGAGAATCCGCCCCAGCGTAAACTGACGTTCCGCGAACGAAAAGAACTCGATGAATTACCAGGGCGTATTGAGGCGATGGAAGAAGAACAGGCCCAATGGCATGCTTGCCTGGCCGATCCCACATTTTTCCGGAAACCCAAAGCGGAAATCACCCGGGTTACAGAGCGTTCCGAGGATCTTGCCTCGGCCCTTCAGGCGGCGTATCGGCAGTGGGAAAAACTTGAAGCGATTGCCAATAGTTGACAGTAGTTATCGGTTACAAATTATAGGTTATTTGGAATTCCCAATAACTAATAGTTATCAATCCCCTACTTCAACATCTCTGCCACACGAGCCTTGATCCCGGCCAGTTCCTCGGTCAACCGGGCGCGCTCCTGGTCGATTTCAGTCCGTTTCCAATTTGCCAACGAGGCCGCATAATCCTGATCCAACTGCTTAAACCGTCCTTCAATCTCGGCAGCCCGCCTATTTAGTGAGATAAAATCCTCGGTCTTTTCATCCTTTTCATTGGCTGAGGCCAACGCCTTTTTCGCGTCAGCCAGAGGGGCACCAACATCAACCCCAGGGTACTGCTTCTTGAAATCGTCCCAGTAGGCAATCTGTGCAACGGGCGAAGAGGTCATAAAAGTTTTATCTCCAAGCATTTTCTCACGCTGGGCCTTACCGGCAGTCATAATCCGGACTCGTTCAGCCTCAGCCTGTCGACGACTGTTCTCTTCAGCCTTTTCCCGCTCCGCAATTTTTTCCTTCGCCGCTTGCGCCGTAATCAGAAACACCCGCTCAACCCGGCCAGTCAGAAAGTCTACCGTCCCACGGTCATAGTAATATGTCGTACGATGCCCCCCTTGAGCCTTCCCTTTCGGAACTCCCAACTTCTGAACGACCTGCTCAAATGTTTCGCCCTTCACCACCCCTGGCGAGACATCAGCCCCGAAAGCGCATAAGCTCCCCAGTACCGCTGAGACAACTAAAACGCATAACGCTTTCATTCTGACTCCTGAATCCTGTCTTCCGACTTTGGGATCACAACTCCCGGCGCTCAACCCAACTCGGCCAGAACCACCTGATTGACAAGCTTGCCATCAGAACGGCCCTTTACCTTGGGCATCAGCGCCTGCATCACCTTTCCTAAATCCTTCTTCCCACTGGCACCGGTCTCGGCAATGATGGCCTTCACCAACGCTTCAATTTCTGCCTGCCCAAGCTGCTGCGGCTGATATTTACGGAACCATTCGATTTCCTGTTGCTCTTTATCTGCCAAATCCTGCCGTGCAGCGGCTCGGTATTGCTCAACCGAGTCCTGGCGCTGCTTGATAGCCTTGGCAACGATGGTCGCCACCATCTCATCGGATGGCTCCTTCCCCACATTTACCGTAGCATCCTTAACTTGGGAATGCAGCATTCTCAAGGCTGACAACAGCCCCTGATTTTGCGATTTCATCGCCGTCTTCACATCCGCCAACAACGCATCCAACAAAGGTGATCCCATAATTTTTCCTCTCATCTCACACGTCTCACATCTCACACGTCTCATATCTCACTGATAACATACCGCCAGCCAAACAGTATCCTCATCCGGAGAGGTCCACTCCACACGATGCCGGACATGGGCTTTGATATTCGTCCAATCCCCGGGTTCCAACACCATCGGCTCTGCCCGTCCCTCAAACTTCAGACAGGCCCGCCCTTTGATCAGAACAAGAAACTCATGATCTTCCTGATCATACCAGAACCCCTCTGGTGAACTATGTCCTCGGGATACGATTCGTTCCACCCACATTTCACCGGACTGACAAAGCACCTCAATCAATTCTTCAGGCATCGAGTGGGGAATATTTTTCAATAGATTTTTCTTCATAAATACTCCTTCTCTCGCTGTCTGAATACACGTTCACTATCCGGCAATCCGCCAGGGCGGTTGCGGGCCAACCACAATCGCCGATGCTCACTGATGATAAGATTCATATCTGAGCCCAGTTGATGAAGTACTTCGGCATTCTCCGTGTTCTCACAACGACGCATAAGCCCGCGGTCACAGGCATGCAAAAGCATCCGGGCCGTGTTCTGAAATTCATCTGCAACCAAGTTCGCATCTTGGCATTTCATCGACGCCCCGGCAAGACTGCTCATAACCTCGGTAATGGCCTCCTGGGTAGCCCGTAACGAGACTTCCGTGACTGTCTCCGGAATCGTCATATCCAGCGCCTCATGCAGGAGCTTAAACAACATCGAAGCGTTCCCCTGCAAATGGCCACATTTCAGGTATGCATTCCCCAGATCATAGGCAATCCGTCCCATCACTCCTGCCCTATCGTAAAAAACATGAGTATCAAGAACAGACGGCCAATTGCGTTCGCTATTCCCCGCCACATTCCAGGCCATCGCCGCGCCAGCCATAAAACCCAGATAACTCACCGGCAGATACTGCCAATGCCCGTTATCACCCCAGTCGGTGATCAGGTACCCCGTGGCTCCATGTTTCAACCCGTTCTCCGCCGCCGCCCGCAGATTGGTTATGCCATTTTCAGTACGTCCCGCAATGCTATTCCACGAGGAGGTTCCTGGACACACATAAAAGGGCAACCCCGCAGCGGCAAATTTTGCACCATGCTCATCAAAGGGGTGATCCGCCTCATACCCCCACTCCAACACCACAACATCCCCGGGCAACTCCGCCACAAGCTCAGGATGCTTAATAATGATGTCCCCCCAGAAATGCATGGTTTTGCCATGTCCTTTGACTAACTGATGGAGTTTCAGCAGGAAGTCGAGATAGACACGCCCATTCCCCCGCTGCTCACACAAGGCTTTGCATTTCCCCTGCCCCAGATCCCAGGTTTCATCACAACCAACATTGAATTTTTGACTGCTGAAGTTTGGCAATAATTCGTCATACAACTCCCTTAGCAACGCCAGGCTTCGAGGGTCCACAGGATTCAGACTATTCGGCAGGGGGTTATGCGTACCCCACGGCGTATCCCCCCCATTCGGACTTTCCGCAAGCTCCTGATAGGCAGGTTTCGTCAGCCACCGGGTCAGATGTCCGAAGGAGTTTTGATTGGGGACCAGGTCAATAAAGCGTTCCCGGCAATATACATCAAGACGCCGGATTTCCTCAGCGGTCATCGGACTGGCATCCGCCCAAACATCCTGATGATTCCGATACGCAAAGGTGTGCTCTGTGTAAAGCTCGAGATGATTGAGTTTCCACGAGGCGAACTTATCAATCAGTTCAAACAGCGTCGCCATCGTTGGAACTTTGTTCCGACTGATATCCAGCATGACCCCACGCACCGGAAAATCAGGATAATCTTCAATGACCCCACAGGGCAGTGTGCCCTGAGTCTGGCTCAATAGCTGCACCAACGTCACAACCCCATAAAACAAACCCGCCGGATCATGCGCCGATACTTGCACACGATCTGCCAGGATGTCCAACCGATACCCCTGCGGCTGGAGTACAGCAGCCGGAATCACGGTCATCTCGACGACCCCGGCCCCTCCGTCCCCTGAGCTCTCTTCCACCTTCCAGTTCGATGCCACACAGCGTTTAGCACCTGCCTGAAGATAGGTAGCCACCCGAAGCAACTCCGGGGAGTCACCCCTAGGCAGAATCCTGTGCACACTGCTAATCAACAATTCCCCGCCACTCAACACCATCGATCGAGGCTGCGGTAGCAGGTTCCAACGCTCAAGGGTATTCATTACTTTAATTGCGCGGCGGCAAAGTCCCAGTTCACGAGTTTTTCCAAAAATACCGCCACAAAATCTTTGCGGCGATTCTGATAATCGAGATAATAAGCGTGTTCCCAGACATCACAACACAACAGCGCCTTCTGCCCATGCGCCAAAGGAGTATCCGCATTGGACGTCTTGATGACCTGCAGGCCATCCCCCTCCATCACCAACCACACCCATCCACTGCCAAACTGACTTAATGCTGCCGCGGAAAAGGCCTCCTGGAATTTCTCAAAGCTCCCGAAAGATTTTTCGATCTTTTCCAGCAATACCCCTGATGGCTTACCCCCACCATTCGGCTTCATACTGTTCCAAAAGAATGTGTGGTTCCAAATTTGTGCGGCATTATTAAAAACCGCAGGCCCATCCTTGTCCTTGGAGTTCGTGGTCACCTTGATGATCTCTTCCAGGGGCATAGACTCCAATTCCGAAACCGCGATCAGTTTATTCAAGGCATCCACATAGCCCTTATGGTGTTTGCCATAATGGAAACTCATCGTTCGAGCCGAAATGGAGGGTTCCAGCGCATTCTCGGGATAAGGCAGGGGCGGCAACTGAAATGCACCCCACCCGTTACAGGCCACCAACATCCCAACCCCCACACCACACAATATCTGACGTCGCATATTGACCGCCTGTTCAGAATTATTATACGCCCCAGTTGGGAATACCACGACGACGCAGCGCCTGACATTTCACAAACATGATATTGCCGAACTGGCCTTCATCACGGAAACGCTTGATCATCTGGGTGACAGGGTGATAGCGGTATTGGAAACCGGTCACGAGCAACTTGCCAGCCTTCTTGGCCGCCGCGATCATCTTGACGCATTCCGCAGGAGTCATGGCCATGGGCTTTTCGGTGATAACGTGACAACCGGCATTGGAGGCATCAATCGCAGCCTGGGCATGCACACCATTGGGCGTACAGACATCCACGGCATCCGGCTTGACTTCCTTCAGCATGACCTTCCAGTCTTTGTACAATTTTTTGATGCCGAACTTTTCCTGCATCACCGCCAGACGCTCAGGCTTGATATCTACGCCCGCCACAATTTCGACTTCCGGCATGTTGGCAAAAGTTCTCAGGTGTAATTCAGAAATACCACCGCACCCAACGACGGCTACTTTCAATTTCCGGCCCTTATGCTCGACTTTCTTTTCGCTGCCAAAAGATTCGGTTGATACTGCACTGTTCGCCATATAATAAACTCCTTACAATTTATATAATTCCCTGATTGCTCTCAAAAACCATCAGCCGCGTATTATGTTTGTTTTTATATAATCAGCAAGTAAATGAATCAGACCAAGCATGGGCGCCCAAAGAGTCATCTCGCATCTCGGGCGAGGGCCACTACTCTAACTGACTTTTCCCCGCCGAAGATAAATTGTGCAAAGCACGATATCAACCAGAACGAGAGTGGCGTTCAACAGATAGATGGCAATGACCAGATCACGGCTGTACAGCAATTTATGGATAATACCGCAGCCATAGCCGATCAATACGAGCCACAAAAAAATCAGACTCTTACCCTTGTTGGTTTTTGCCTTCCAGGTTTTATAAACAGAAAATGGCCAGCTCGCCCCAAAACACAAAAGCATTCCCGCCTCAAAAATACTCATTCATATCTCCTTGATGACTTACCCCCGTTTTACTGGATCTAAAAATCGCCGCAGATCTTTACTGATTCGCACCCATCATTAAAGACAAATACTTCAACATGAGGGCCTTCTCGGGGGCCTTCTCGGGGGTCTTGACATCGCCGGCACCAATCGGCAACATTGAAGCCATTGCAGCCTAACAATCCAAAGCTGATGTCATTGAACCCATATGAGTGTAAAATTTAAAGACTACTACGAAATTCTCAGCATTCCCCGCACTTCAAGCGCTGACGATATAAAAAAAACATACCGCAAGTTGGCGCGTAAATATCACCCCGACTTGAATAAAAATGCCGGCGCCGAAGCCCGATTCAAGGAAATCGGCGAGGCCTATGAAGTTTTGAGCGATCCAGAAAAAAGGAGTCGCTACGATCAATTGGGAAGAAACTGGCAAGCGGGTCAGGATTTCCGCCCCCCCACCGATTTCGGTGGCGGCAGCCCCTTTGATTTCCGCGGCGCCTCTGGAGGAGGGCGTGGCTTCAAGAGTCAGGACATGGGCGAATTCAGTGATTTCTTCGAAATGCTGTTCGGCCAGAATCCCGGTGGTCGTGGGTCACGTGGGGCCCCATCAAATATGTGGGGTGCCGGAGAAGACTTTTCACCGCCCCAGGGACAGGATCACGAGGCGGAGATCTCGATCTCACTGGAAGAAGCCTGCCACGGCAGCACAAAAAGTATCAGCCTGCAAATCGCCAATCAGGATCCCCGTGCGAGAACCCACACCCAGACTAAGACCTATCAGGTTAAAATCCCGCCCGGAATCAGTGAGGGGGCTCGGATCCGCCTGGCCGGACAAGGTGGTCCCGGCGTGGGGGGCGGTACCGCAGGTGACCTCTATTTGACTATCCACATTGCTCCGCATCCCATCTTTAGGGTGGACGGAAACAATCTTGAGATCGATTGCCTGCTGGCTCCTTGGGAAGCAGCACTTGGGGCCAAAGTCGGGATTCCAACACTACAAGGGCAGGCTTTCATCACCATTCCATCTGGCACCGAATCAGGACAACGGCTCCGCCTTCGAGGAAAGGGAATGCCCCAGAAGCGAGGTGTGGAACCCGGTGACCTCGTTGCCGTCATACGGATCGTCGTTCCTAAACAAATGTCGGCCCGTGAGAAAGCCCTTTTCGAGGAACTCGCCCAAGTCTCCCCGTTCAAACCAAGAGGATAAATTATGAGTACCATTTGCGAAGCCATTGCCGCACTTAGCCCGGGAATGTATCTGTACCTAACAGGCCTTGTGTTCTGGTTCGGCGCCTGCATGGGCAGTTTTCTTAACGTGTGTATTTACCGGATTCCGCGCGAGGAGTCTGTGATCAGCCCCGGCTCCCACTGTCCTCATTGCAATAAAGCCATCCATTGGTACGATAACATACCGCTGGTGAGTTTTATAATCCTGCGTGCGCGCTGCCGGAACTGCAAGGGAACCATATCCCCCCGCTACGTCATCGTGGAAACATTGATCGCCGTGCTCTTTGTGATGGTATGGCTCAAAGCCAGTCCCAATCCGGTACTGGCCATGACGCCTGTCTATTCCTTTGCCATCATCCCCATTTTCTGGCTGGCGGTTTTCGGACTGGCCCTGGGCACCTTTGTGGATCTTGAACACATGATTATCCCTGACCGGGTTTCGCTCGGCGGAATCGTGCTGGGCTTGACCTTCAGCACTCTGGTGCCTTCATTACAAGGCCAACCCAACGCTTATAGCGGATTCGTTGCCTCTCTGCTGGGAGCATCCGTGGGAGTCGGAATCCTGTGGGGAATTGCCGTAGTGGGTAAACTGATCTTCCGAAAGGATGCCATGGGAATGGGTGACGTTAAACTTATGGGAGCCATCGGTGCCTTCCTGGGCTGGCCGGCAGTTATTTTCACATTGATGGTATCCTCTTTCCTGGGGGCTGGCGTCGGGGTGTCAATGATCCTGACGGGCAAGAAAGAGATGCAGAGCCGCATTCCCTTTGGCCCCTACATTGCCGCCGCCGCACTGATCTGGATCGTGTGGGGACCTACCCTGCTCTACGCCTATCTGAACTGGTTAATGCCGCCATCGAGTTAAAGTTGAGGTGGTAGCAAAAGCCTATAACAGCATAATTTCTCCTTGCCTGTCGCTTTCCCCATAACCTATGGTTCCAGCCATGCAATACATCAGTACTCGTGGTGAAAATGAGCGTCGGGGATTTCAGGATGCCGTCATGACCGGCCTGGCACGCGACGGGGGTCTCCTGCTCCCTGACGTGATCCCGAATGTCACCGACAAACTTCAGGCCTGGAAACACCTCTCCTACACCGACCTCGCCTTCGAGGTCATGCGCCTTTATACCGATATTCCCGAGCCAGAATTGCGCGACTTGATTACCCGGAGCTACTCCTCCTTCCGGCATCCGGACGTCACTCCTGTACGCAGCGTCGGGGATATTCATATCCTGGAACTCTTCCACGGCCCGACCCTCGCCTTCAAGGATGTAGCCCTCCAGTTTCTGGGGAATGCCTTTGAATATGTCCTGAAGAAAACCGGACAGGAAATGAACATTCTGGCCGCCACCAGTGGCGACACCGGCAGTGCCGCCATCGATGGCGTAAAAGGCCGCGAACATATCAACATCTTCGTTATGCATCCTCATGGCCGGGTCAGCCCGCTCCAGGAACGTCAAATGACCACCGTGCCGGACGCCAACGTCTTCAACATTGCCGTGGACGGCACCTTTGATGACTGCCAGCGGATCATGAAAACCATATTCAGCGATCTGGAGTTCAAGGATCGCTATTCACTCGGCACGGTCAATTCCATCAACTGGGCACGAGTGTTAGCCCAAATTGTGTATTACTTCTTCGCCGCCTTCCGCGTCATGCGATTGACCGGCGCCAAGACGGTCCAGTTCTCCATTCCCACCGGTAACTTCGGCGACATTTTTGCCGGATATGTGGCGGCCAAAATGGGACTCCCTATCAGCCGACTGGTCCTGGCTACTAATGAGAACGATATCTTGTCGCGATTCTTCAATACCGGCGTTTACAGCAGCGACACCGTTCATGCCACAATCAGTCCGTCCATGGACATTCAGGTTGCCAGTAACTTCGAGCGCTATCTTTATTATCGACTGGGCGCCAACCCGAAAACATTGAGCCAGGTCATGAAGCAATTCGACACGGATAAAAAGATTTCTGTGCCCCCCCTCGCCAATGGTCAAATCGATGACCTGATCTGTGCCGGCGCAGGGAATACGGTACAGACCTTGGCTACCATTAAGGAATTTCAGACGCGCTACGGCTACCTTCTTGATCCTCATACCGCCGTTGGAGTCCATGTTGCTAAACCCTATGTGACAAAGAATTCACCTATGATCTGCCTGGCCACCGCGCATCCGGCAAAATTCAGTCAGGCCATTCAGGATGCCACGGGTTCGGATCTGGCCCATCATCCCATCCTTGAAGCACTGCGCGATCTGCCCACCCGCTGTGCCATCCTCCCCGCCAGCGAGACCGAGATCCGCCGGCATATGGAAAAAAACATCTGATAAACCAAGGACGCTTTGGTTACGGTAAGACAAGAGATTTAACATGGATATACAGGATTTACAGGATAAAGCGCCGCGGGAGGGGGCTCCAAAACCATCCTGTTTATCCTGTACATCCATGTTAACACTAATTCCTGAACTAATCGTTGCCGATACCTTTTGGAAACGCAGTGTTGGGCTGTCGGGGCGTTCCCACCTGAAAACCGGACAGGGCTTGCTCCTGCGTCCCTGCGGCTCCATTCATACCTGCTTCATGCGTTTCCCCATCGATGTCATCTTCCTGGACGACCACAATCAGGTGGTAAAGACCAGGCAGAATGTTGCGCCCTGGAGACTGGTCTGGGGCGGCAGGAAGGCCCACGCCGTCATCGAAGTCCAAAGTGGCTGGCTCGCTCCCCTACCCCGAGTTGGAGACGTTGTTGATGACACGAGAACTCCGCTTAGTGTGGATCAGTGAAGATCAGTGATGAAGTCTTGCTTCCGTTTTGATATGAAAGCCCTCTATGACACAAGGGAGAAATTAACATGAGATATGCTGTGATTATGGCTGGAGGATCGGGAACGCGATTGTGGCCCATGAGCCGGGAAGCCACACCCAAACAATTGTTGCCGTTTATTCAGGGGAAAAGTCTCGTCCAAATTGCCACTCAGCGGCTGGAGGGACTTGTCCCCGCCGCTCAACGGTATATCTGCGCCTCCAATAAGCAGGAACCCCTGATGCGACAGGCGCTTCCCGAATTGGGAGCCAATCAGTTTCTAGGCGAACCCTGTGCTCGCGACACCCTGAATGCGGTCGGCTTTAGCGCCGCAATCCTTGCAAAAAATGACCCGGCTGCCGTCATCGCCATCTTCACGGCCGATCACATTATTGAGCCCATCGATCATTTCCTTAAAATTGTTGATCAGGGCTACCGCCTGGCGGAAGAAATGCCACGCACCCTGGTCACCTTCGGCATAGCTCCCACACACGCCGCCACCGGCTATGGCTATCTGCAACTCAGCAAAGCCCTCGGAAACGGCGCATCGATTGTGGATCAGTTCAAAGAGAAGCCGGCTGCAGAGATGGCTGAAAATTATTTCAAGGCAGGCGCATCAAAATATCTTTGGAACAGCGGGATGTTCGTCTGGCGCGCCTCCACGCTCTTGGACTGTATGCGCCGCTATCATCCGGAAAACCATGCCGGACTCATGAAAATTGCCGCAGCCTGGGGAACGCCATCACAGCAGAAAGTCATCGAGGAAATCTATCCCACCCTGAAAAAAATCAGCGTCGATTTTGCCGTGATGGAGCCGGCCTCCCGTGACACCGCAGTCCAAGTTGCAGCCGTCCCCATGCCGCTCAAATGGCTGGACGTCGGATCCTGGCCATCGTTTGCCCTAACCTGCCCATTGGACGAGAATCAGAATGCCATCGGTGAAGGAAAATCACTACTCATGGATAGCAAGGGAATGCTGGTGGCCTCCAGCGATCCCAAGCACCTGATTGTCACCGTCGGCTGTCATAACCTCATGGTGATTCACACGCCCGAAGCCACCTTGATCTGCCCTGCCGATCAAGCCGAAAGCATCAAGGAAGTGCAGAAGCTGGTCGCCACAAAGTTCGGTGCCGGGTATGTGTAGTTCGCCAATTCACTTCCTGTAATCGGCAAAAGTACGCTCAACAAGCATGGCCGGAATAGGTTGAATGGTCGGTGCCAGCTGCAAGGCTCCCAAAGCGATACGCGCCAATTCCTCTACCGCGCGGGCTTTAAGCACCGCCTCCTCCGAGGTTTGGCCCCAGGCTACCGCACCATGACTCGCAACCAGGACGGCGGGCGTTTCAAGGTGAACCATTCGCCCGAAACGTTCGATAATCACCGCCGCCAGACTCTTTTCATAACTACGATCCAGTTCCGGTTTCCGCAACATGCGCGTGATTGGAATTTCCCCCTTGAAATGCGCAGCATGAAGGGAGCCCAGACAGGGAATGGGCCGCAGGGCCTGGGCAAACATGGCGGTATGCGGGCCGAAACTGCTGACAATAAAGCCTACCTCCATAAATGCTTGGGCAAGATACAAATGCGTGATGGCGTCAGGACTCGGGGCCAAAGTCCCCTCCAGTCTGGTTCCTGAAAAATCCAACACCAGCATATCTTCCGGAATCAGCCGCTCATGGGAAATGCTGGCAGGCTTTACGACCATCACCCCGCGCTCACGATCAAGTCCACTCACTTCACCGCGCCCTAAAAACGTCAGGTTAATGTTCTGAAGTTCGTGATTCGCATCACAAACTTCCTTACGCAAAGCTTTATACGTCATAATCCATCAATCCTTATTGTTCACACGCCATTCCCAAGCAAATGCTGTCCGCCATCCACAAAAAGTGTCTGGCCGGTCACTCCCTCAAGTCTCAACAATGCCACTACCCCGGCCGCCACGTCCTGGGGCGAAATTCGCTGGTTCAGCGGAATCCGGCCCGCATGGTCATAAAGATATTGCGACCCCTTCCCGGGCGGTGGCAACACGGCACCGGGTGCCACAGCATTCACGGTAATAGCCGGTGCCAATGCAAGGGCCGCTTCCTGAGTAAAGGCCGCCAACCCTTTTTTGGACAGCGAATAAGGCATACACTCGATATCATTTGCCAGGATTCGCCGATCCAGTAAATTGATCACGGCCCCCTGCTCCGCCTGCTCTGCAAAAAATCGCGTCAGAAATATAGGCGCGAAAAAATTAATACCCAACTCCGCATTCAACTTGCGCTCTGTCAGAGTCATCAGTCCGTTCTTGTGGAATACCGCGGCATTATTGACCAGAATATCAAGGTGCTTTGCCTGCTTGAGGGAAGCGGCGATCAAGGAGCGGCAATCAGTCTCGGAGTCAATCGCCTCACGTACCACCCACGCCTTGACCCCGCGTTCGCGGATCATCACGGCCAGTTGTTGGGCAGCCAACATCGAGCGGCTGCAGTGAATGACGACATTACATCCTTCATCCGCCAACGCCTCACAAATGGCCTTGCCAATCCTGACGGCACCACCGGTCACTAATGCTGTTTTTCCACGAAGTTTCATAATCTCCTCAAAAGGTGCCCAACCAGGATTCCAGTTTCGCATTCACACGTCCACCCGCATCCGGCAGGACCATGGCAAGACTGGCGTGCTCAGGACGCAGAATCTCACATGCCAACTGCTGAATCTCGGCGGCTGTCACCTTCTTCAACGATTCAATGCCCTCTTCCGGAGCTTTCACACGACCGTAAGCCAGGATGTGTTCGCCAATCCACATCATCTGACTCGTCGTACTTTCCAATCCCAATTGAATCTGTCCGATGGAATAATCACGGGCCCGCTCCAACTCCCGCTTACCCACCGGTGTTTCCTTAATCCGGCGCAACTCACGGGCAATCAACGCCATCGCACGCTCCAAACGGGTCCGATCCAACCCACCGGTAATTACAAACCCACCGGTATCATGAAACATATGTCCGCCACATTGAATGGCATAGGCCAGGCCATACTGCTCCCGCACGACCTGAAACAAGCGCGAGCTCATGTTCTCACCTAAAATGACACTGAATAATTTCAACGCAAACCGGCGGGGATCCCTGCGTCCAAAGGTACGGAAGCCCAATGCCATATGCGCCTGTTCCACCTCTTTTGACAGCACGTCCAGCGGCTTGCGCTTCACGCCTTTACCCAGCGGGGCAAACGGCAGTGGCAGCGCCCGCCCCTTCTCAGGGAAGGCCGCCTGCACGCGCTCAACACAGGCGGCATGATCCAATTTGCCCGCAAACGCCACAACGATATTGGCGGGGACATAATGCTTAGCCTTGTAAGCCAGCAACTCCTCGCGCCCGATGGCCTTCACAGTCTCACAAGTGCCAGCCAGGGGCCGACCCAGTGGGTGATTCAGCCACATCAGCTCACCCAGCGTTTCCTCCACCTGCTGATGGGGCTGATCCCGAACCATCATGATTTCCTCAATGATGACGTCCCGCTCCTTTTTGATATCCACCGGAGACATACGGGGATGTTGAATCATATCTAGGAGAACATCCAACGCCTGCCAGGAATGGGCCGCCGCCACACGGGCGTAATAACAGGTGTTTTCCTCCTGGGTAAAGGCATTGATGTCCCCGCCACGCCCCTCAATGGCCTGCGAGATTTCACGGGCTGTACGGCGGGTGGTTCCCTTGAAAAGAATATGCTCCAGAAAATGACTGACCCCGGACTGGGCCGCCGCCTCACACCGCCCCCCTGCGCCCACCCAGACTCCCATCGAAATGCTTTCGACGTGCGGCATGGGCGCCGTCACCACACGAATCCCGGAGGGAAGCCGTTCGCATTTGGAATTGATCATCATGCGCAGGGAGCCGATCCAGCCACCGCCCGCATGGCGGGAATGGTGACGGCCCCTTCATAGAGGGCTTTCCCCACAATAACGCCATCGAGATTGGAAAGCTTCAAAGCCGCCAGTGCGGCAATATCCTCACATTTAGAAATCCCCCCCGAGGCAATGACATTGGCTTTCACCGCCCGGCATAGAAGGCGTACACCTTCGAGATTCGGCCCCGTCAACATGCCATCCGTGGCCGTATCGGTATAAATGATGGTACGCACACCCACCGCAGCGACCTTCACGGCGAGATCGACGGCCAGCGTATCGGTGGTTTCCACCCAACCCTTGACTTGAACTTTCCCCTTACGGGCATCAATGCCAACAGCGATCCGGTCACCAAAAACCTTTACCAAATCAGCCAGCGCCTGGGGATCGGCACAGGCCCGCGTTCCCAGAATCACCCGGCTCACACCTGCGTCGAGCATCTGACGGATGTCGGCATCCGTACGTAGTCCCCCACCCAATTCCAAGGGAATGGAAATGGCGGCCGCCATGGCCTTGATCACTTCATGATGAACAGGGTGCCCGGCAAACGCCCCATCCAGATCGACCACATGCAACCAGTCGCCGCCGGCATCGGCCCACTGCTTCGCCATGGCAACCGGATCTTCAGAATAAACGGTAACAGCAGAAGCCAAACCCTGACGCAGTCTGACGCATTTGCCGTCCTTAAGGTCAATCGCTGGATATATTTTCAACTTAAATGGCCCCTTTACTTGAGGGCACACCTTTGACGCGTGCATCCTTCTGGCAGGCGGCACTCATCGCACGGGCGACCGCCTTGAAAATTGCTTCGTAGGCATGGTGCGGCTCTTTTCCATAGAGCTGGGCAATGTGCAGATTCATGCGAGCTTTCACGGTAAAGGCCTGAAAAAACTCACGGATCAACAGTAAGTCAAAATCACGGATCTTGCGGGTCCGGTTGGCTACGTCATAAACCATAAAAGGCCGCCCTCCCAAATCCACTACCGCCCGGCTCAAGGCATCATCCATGGGAATATAAGCCGATCCATAGCGCACAATGCCCTTACGGTCACCCAACGCCTGATCAATCGCATCCCCGAGCACCAGCCCGAGATCCTCAACCGTGTGATGATAGTCGACTTCCAGATCCCCATTTGCCACCACGGTGAGGTCGATCAGTGAGTGCTTGGAGAATAATTCCAGCATGTGGCTCAAAAACGGCATCTCCGTTTCAATTTTACTGATTCCGCTCCCATCAAGATTGACCGAAACTTTAATGTCTGTCTCGCGCGTTTTCCGCGCCACTGTAGCCACTCGATTCTTCATGAAATTAGCTCCCGGTATTGCTTACAAATTTTCTTAGTTCTACCACATCATCAAATGCCAGTCTACAAACTACATCCAGCCTGACTCAGAGCCGGGCTCCGGCGGCGACCAGACGCTGCCGGACTGCCCCCAGACCACCGGGTCCTCCGCCTACGACCACAACATCCGCTTCAGCGATCACCGAAATATCCCCCGCACCTTGATATTTCATTAACATCTGCATCTCCTGATATGATTAGAGCCATGGAGTATAATAATTAGGCGTTATATTGGGAATGTGAATTATCTATGGGTACTCAAAACGCTTTTCCTTTTCGTGATGCGGGATTTCTTGTAAATTATGGATAACAAAAGGTGACAATATGCCCGAACTACCAGAAGTTGAAACTGTTGTGCGAGATTTACGAGCCCATGGCCTTGAAAAGGCCGTCATCCAATCTGTGGATATTCGCTGGGCACGAACGATCGAGGGACTGACAGCTGCCCATTTTACCAAGGCCCTCTGCGGCCGCACCATCACTCGCCTGTCACGCCGCGGGAAATACATCCTGATTTTTCTCGATAATGGCCTGCAACTCCTGATCCATCTCCGCATGACGGGCAAACTCCGTTACGCGACGCTCATCGATCCGCCCGGGAAACATGACCATGTGCTGATCACCCTGACGAACGGACATCAACTCATCTTTAATGATACCCGGAAGTTCGGACGGTTCCGCCTCACCCGTGAGATCGGATCTGGGTTGAATCACCTTGGGCCAGAGCCGCTCGATGAGGCCTTCACCGTCCAGGTACTGCAGCATCAACTCAAGGGCAAGAGCCGCATGATTAAACCTCTGCTATTGGATCAGACCTGCGTGGCGGGGTTGGGAAACATCTATGTAGATGAGGCATTGTGGCAGGCCAAGATTCACCCTGAACGCCGCGCCGACACCCTGCTCCCTGCCGAAGTAAAACGTCTGCATCAGGCCATTCGCACCGTATTGCAGCGGGGCGTTGAAAACTGCGGAACCACACTGGGAACCGGAGAAGGTAATTTCTACAGCGTGGCAGGTCACCGTGGCCGTAATGCCGATGCTCTCAAGGTCTTCCGCCGCACTGGCCTGCCCTGCCCTCGCTGCCGTACCGAGATCGTCCGCACTGTGGTCGGACAACGAGGTACCCATCATTGTCCGGTCTGTCAGCACCGCTAAATGCCAATATATCTTCCACTTATTGCGGGATCACCATTTAAGGACACCTGCGGCACCCTTACAAAGTCAAATGCGGGTACTACAAAGACGATGTCATGAGTCGAGGCATTGAAGTCCCTTTGCCGAATTGACTCTCCCTGGCAAAATCAATAAAGTCTTTGGCTCATCCACGTTCAAGAAAGGAATCTGAAGTCGTATGACGACACAGTTAATCGCTGCACGAAAAGGAATTATCACTGAGGTTATGGAAGTAGTCGCCCGCTTGGAAGGCGTTCCAGCCACCTTGGTGCGAGACGAAATTGCTTCAGGCCGGGCCGTCCTGCCAGCCAACCCCGCCCACCCCATGGCCAAACCCGCCATTGCCGGACGTGCCTTCCGCACCAAGGTAAACGCCAATCTGGGCCGCTCCACAGAGCGGTCAGAAGCCGGGGAAGAACTTTGCAAACTCGACATCGCCCTGAAGGCCGGTGCCGATTTTGTCATGGATCTCAGTGTCGGTGCCGATCTGGCTGCCATCCGTGCCGGAATGCTCAAGGCCAGTCCGGTTCCGCTGGGAACCGTCCCCATGTACGAGGCCATCTCTCGCCTTAATGGCAAAGCCATGGATCTCACCGCTGAAGTCCTCATTCAGGTGATCAAGGAACAAGCGGAACAGGGAGTCGACTTTATGACCCTGCATGCCGGACTGCTCCAACACCATGTCCCCCTCGCCCTGAAACGCAAGCTGGGTATTGTCAGCCGTGGCGGCTCTTTATTGGCCGAGTGGATGCTCCTCCACAAAAAAGAAAACCCCCTTTTCACCCACTGGGATGAAATCATTGAAATCTGTCGCAAACATGATGTCACTGTCTCACTTGGCGATGGACTGCGGCCGGGTTGCCTGGCGGATGCCAGTGATGAGGCCCAGTTTGCCGAACTTGACACCCTGGCTGAGCTGGTAAATTGGTGCCGTCGGGAAGGCGTGCAGGTCATGGTCGAAGGACCCGGCCATGTTCCGTTCAACCAGATCCAATCCAATATGGAACGTCAGCAGAAAATTTGCGACGGGGCACCCTTCTATGTACTGGGCCCGGTTGTCACCGATATCGCCCCTGGCTACGACCATATCACCTCCGCCATTGGCGCCACATCGGCGGCCTATTACGGTGCCTGCCTGCTCTGTTACGTCACCCCTGCCGAGCATCTCGGCCTGCCGACCGGCGAAGAGGTTCATCAGGGCGTGATCGCCTATCGCATCGCCGCCCACGCCGCCGATGTGGCACGCGGACTGCCCGGCGCCCGCGTCGTCGATGACGCCATGGCCGATGCCCGTTTTGCTTTCGACTGGAAGCGCCAATTCGAACTGTCCCTGGATCCTGAACATGCCCGGAAGCGTTACGAGCAAACCCGCGTCTGCAAAGAGGGCGAAGACGACCACTGTTCCATGTGTGGCCCCGATTTCTGCGCCATGCGCACAAGCAAGAGGATTTATGAGCACAAAACCAATTGACCGCGTCCTTGAAATTATGCGGAAGCTACGGGATCCCGAAAAGGGTTGCCCGTGGGATCGCGAACAGAATCTGGAATCGCTCAAACCCTTCCTGATCGAGGAGTGTTACGAGCTGATTGATGCCATTGATTCCGGCGACGTTGAGAAGCATAAGGATGAACTGGGCGATATGCTGCTTCAGGTCGTCTTTCAGGCCCAACTCCGCCAGGAAAAGGGCGAATTCGGGTTTGACGACATCTGCACCGTGCTCGCCGAAAAACTGATCCGCCGCCACCCGCATGTCTTCGGCGACGTCACGGTGACCGGCTCCAAGGACGTTCTCACCAAATGGGAACAGATCAAGAATACAGAAAAGAAAAACGGCAAACGTTCCGTAGTCGACGGGGTCCCCAATCACCTGCCCGCCCTGATGAAAGCGCATCAGGTTCAAAGCCGGGCCGCCCGCGTGGGTTTCGACTGGTCCGCCATCCATGATGTCATGGCGAAACTGGAAGAGGAACTCGAAGAGACCAAAGAAGCCATGCGTTCGGGAAATAAAGAGCACATTGCCGAAGAAATCGGGGATCTGCTCTTTTCCGTAGTCAACCTCAGCCGCTTCCAGAAATTACATGCCGAAGAGCTGCTCGCAGCAACCGTCCGCAAGTTCTCACGCCGGTTCCAGGCCGTGGAAGCCCTTGTTCATGCCGCGGGCAAGCAAATGACGGATTGCACGCTGGCCGAACTTGACGCTTTCTGGAACACAGTCAAAACACACCAAACATTGATCAATGTTACAGAATGATGTCGAGTTCGCCCCTGAGATAGGTGACCGCATAGCCGCCGATTTTAACCCGGTCGCCATGGTCCTGGCAAAAGAGTTCACCGCCGCGGGCGGAAACCTGGAGGGCATGAAGTTCCTTCTTTTTGAGCCGCCGCGACCAGTAGGGAATCAGGGTTGAATGGGCAGAGCCAGTTACGGGATCCTCATTAAGGCCGACTTTGGGAGCAAAGAAGCGGGAAACAAAATCCACGGAATCACCAGGGGCGGTCGCAATGACACCCAGACAATCCCACTCACGCAGTTTCTCGAAATCGGGTTGAAGGGACTTCACATCCGCTTCGGATTCGAACACCACCAGATAATCCCGCGCCCGCCATATTTCCTGCGGCATAGTGCCCAATACAAACTCCACCCCGTCCGGGGCCGCACAGCGCACCGGCGGTCGCGCCGGGAAATCCAACATCATCATATCCTCAACCCGCGCCACACTCACCTCGCCACTGCGGGTCTTGAAGGTGATGCTTTCCGCATCCAGGCCTGTCTCAAAAAAGATCGCATGCGCCGTAGCCAGCGTCGCATGGCCGCACAAATCGACCTCCATGATCGGAGAAAACCAACGGAGGCCATATCCTTCGCTTTCGCGGATAACAAAGGCGGTTTCAGATACCCCGTTCTCGGCGGCAATTTTCTGCATCACATCATCAGGCAGCCAGCCTCTGGCCAAAAAACAAACCCCGGCCGGGTTCCCTTTGAATCGCTCCTCCGCAAATGCCGCCAACTGATAGTAGGGTATTTTCATGTGCCGCTCCTGATATCCAGCAGATTCAATTGCAGGGTTGTCCGGTTCATATAAGTGTTGGTACGCAAATTAAACGCCAAATCCACGGGGCCATCGGGCAAATCTTTCAACTGATCTGCCATCTTGAATCCAATCGCATCACACACATCATGCCCCACCCCCACTCGCATCTTGAGATGAGATTCCTTAAGAATCCGGGGGGCTCCCACGATTTGGACGCTTTTCAAGCCCCACACCGGCTCGGCATTGCTTTCACCATAAGGCCCCATGCGGGTGGTCACATCCAGAAACCCGGGATCCAATACTTCGGCCAGGGAAACCCAACTATCCAATGCCAGGGTTCGTCGGAGGTCACGTCCCTTCAAACCCTTCTCACAAACCGTATAAAACGCCTTCTGGAACGACTCAAACACCCCATGCTGTAACTCTAAGCCAGCCGCCATTTCATGACCACCATGCCGGCTCAAATACTCACTGCAAACATTCAGGCCACCCAACAGATCAAAGCCCTCAATGCTGCGGCAGGAGCCCCGCCCTACCCCATTCTCATCAAAGCCGACTACAATCGCAGGTCGTCCATACTTACTCACCAGCCGTGAGGCGACAATGCCCACCACGCCGACATGCCATCCGATGTCTCCCACCACAATTCCAAAATGCAAGTTGGGATCGTAATTGGCCTCGATCCGGCGGACAGCTTCCTCCATGATTTCACTCTCGACCTGTTTGCGATCCTGATTGGCAGAATCCAAAAAGACCGCGAGTTCACGGGCTTTAGCGGGATCCTCAGTGAGCAAAAGTTCCAGGGCAACATCCGCTTTACCCATACGCCCGGCGGCATTCATTCTGGGCCCGAGCACAAACCCGACATGATAGGTACCGAGTTCCCCAGTCGCTCCGGCGACCTCGGAAAGGATCCGTAACCCCAAACGCTCCCGGCGGTTCAATTGGGCAAGCCCATGCCGAACCAGAATCCGGTTTTCATAAATCATCGGCACCATATCCGAAACGGTGCCCAGCGCCACAAGATCCAGGAACTCCCGTAAATCCAGAGCCATGGCGCATTTCTGTTTTTGATCACGCCCCTTTTTCAGCAAGGCATGACAGACCTTGAAGGCAACACCAACACCCGAAAGACAGCGGGCCTGCAGGTCTGAACCCAGCTTGGGATTAACGACCGCCACCACTGGCGCCAGCCCGCCCATCCCCACCTCATGATGATCGGTCACCACAATATCCACACCAGCCTTGGACGCCGCGGCAGCGGCTTCATGTGAGCCGGATCCACAGTCGGTGGTAACGATCAGACTCGGGTTGAAAGCACTGATACACCGCGCCACGGTCTCCGCATTCAGCCCATACCCCTCCTCCGTACGGCTGGGAAGAAATCGGAATACCTTCCCGCCCAGGCGGGTAAGGACATGGCTCATCAAGGCAGCGCTGGTCACGCCATCGACATCATAATCCCCATACACCACCATCGTTTCACCCGCCTTGATCGCCTTCCATATTCTGACCACCGCAGCGTCCATGGCCGGCAGGGTGAAAGGGTCGACAACGTCACTTAGCCTGGGGTTCAGAAACCGTTCCACATCGCCGGCGGCAGATACGCCACGCAACAGGAGTGCCCGGGCCAAGGGGGCTGGCAACAAAGAACGACGGGCCAGTTCTTGAACTGGCCCGTCTTCCGTCTCTCGAAGTCTCCAATTTTTCACGAAGCTTATTTCTGTCCGAGATCCGGGGCCTTCCAGCGGTACCAGGCCAAGGTTACAGGAGTGGCAATATAGATACTTGAGTAGGTACCCGTGATCATACCCACCAACATGGCAACAGAGAAGTCCTTCAATGCGCCACCCCCCATAATGAGCAGGAACAGCACCGACACAAGAGTGAAGGAACTGGTCAGCAACGTACGGGACAGGGTTTGATTAATACTATGATTACACAATTCCTTGAAGGTCTGGCCGCCCCGATAAAGGCGCAGATTTTCGCGAATTCGATCAAAGATAATCACCGTATCATTGCTCGAGTAACCAATAATGGTCAGTACCCCGGCGATCAGCGTCATCGTGATCGGGAAGCCAAACAGATGGCAGATACCGATTGTAATCATGGCATCATGAATGGTCGCCACCACGGCTCCAAGCCCGAAGCCGAATTCAAACCGGAAGGCAATATAAATAACCATGGCCAACGTACCCAAGATAATTGCCCAAGCGGCACGCGCTTTCAATTCCTTTCCGATTTGAGGGCCTACATCGTCCTGCTGCATCAGCTTGAAGCCTGCCTGGGGAATCTTGGTGGTGAGCAAAGATTCAACCTGCTTGCCTTCTTCCAACGTTGCAACCTTAACCAAAAGAATCTCGCGCGTCCCGGCCTCCATGCCCTTCTGGAATTGAATAGACGGATCTTTAATCCCGCCGCCTGTCAAAACATTACGGACGCCATCGATTTCAGGCTTGTCCTGAAAGCTCATCGTCAACTGCGTTCCCCCTGTGAAGTCCACGCCGAAGACACTCGATTTATCTTTCATCCCATGACCAATCATCAAGGTCCAGGAGACCACCACTACCGCAAAGGTGCCCCCCAGCATCCATTTCCATTTCCCGATGAAATCGAAATTCGTCTCAGGAATAAACGACAACATCTTCATGATGGATACTTTGTTGGTCCGTTCAGCGATCAGCATATGGCACATATGGGTGACCGTCACAGCGGTATAAAGATTGATCAACAGACCGGCAATCAAGGTGATGGCATAGCCACGAACCGGGCCTGATCCAAAAATAAACATGATCACGGCCGTCAAGATGGTGGCCACATGGGAGTCAAACACCGCCGCAAAGGCACGTGAAAAACCGGCATCAATGGACGCCTTGAGGCTCTTGCCGCCCTTGATTTCCTCACGAATACGCTCAAAAATCAGAACGTTCGTATCCACGGCCATACCAATACTCAGGGCAATACCCGCAATACCCGGTAACGTCAACACCGGCAGGGCTATGGCGCTTCCGGCCCGGGCATCACTGGAGAACATCCCGAGAATACCGGCCACCACGATCATGCCCAAGGGCAACAACACCACATTCAGGATCAGCGCCAAATCGGCCAGCAAGCCGTTGACCAGATAATAAAGTGCCATCAGGATAATGATCACCACACAGCCATACAGACCGGCATTCATACCGCTGGTAACCGAATCCTTACCCAGTGTGGGATCTACCACCCGGCGTTCAACAATTTCAACGGGGGCGGGCAGTGAGCCAGCCTTCAGAATATGGGTCAGGAACAGGGCCTCACTGAAGGTGAAACTACCGCTGATGACCGCACGTCCGCCATGAATGGCCTCTTTGATCACGGGGGCGGAATACAGTGAACCATCAAGCACAATCGCCATCTGACGACCAACGGGGCCCGGGTTCTTGGCTCCACCGGGCGCATATTCGCCGGTTACCCGCGCAAATTTACGGGATCCTTCGGGATTGAACTCAAGACTGACAACCGACTGCCCGACGCCCTGGGTATCCACCGTGGCACGCTTCAGGGTATCGCCCGTCAACTGCGCCGTTTTTTCGACATAATAAGGCATGAACGCTTCACGTCCGCCCACTTTCTGTTTTTCAAAAAGGAGTTCACAGCGTCGGGGGGCATTGAAAAGTGACACCTTCGCACGGAATGTGGAATCCATTTTTTCGTCTGGAACGGCCTGCCGGTCACGAACCAGATATTCGCGGGAAGCGCCGCCATCGGCGAGGGACATAATCTTGTACCCTTCCGGCGCAACACCCTTCTCAAACAGTTTATTGATCAGTTCAGAATTCTTTTCGTGAACCATGCGGAATTCAAGGAAGGCCGCTTCTTTGAGCATACGCGCCGCTTCATCACGCTTCTTTTCATCGACGCCGGGAAGCTGAACGACAATGCGATTATCCTTCTCCGGGAAGATGATCGGTTCGGCGATGCCCAGGCCATCCACACGATTCCGGATCACTTCAATGGCCCGTGCCTGGGCTTCCTTGAGGGTAGTGATCATCCGATCCTTCACGCGGACCGTGACCTGCTCTTCAGACAATTTGGCGAAATCTTCGGCGCCCAACTTGGCCTTCATCTCCTCACGGATCTGATCCGACATGGCGGATTCGTCGATCTGCACCGTAAAGCTGGTTCCGCCCTTGATATCCAAACCAAAACGAACCTTATCCTTGACGGGGAAAACCATCGCAACCGACATCCCCACCAGAACAATCAGCAACATCCACTTAAAGATCGTTTTCTTATCCATAATCGACTACTCCTCGCTACCCTCGCCCATTATTACTTAGAAATTTCCACGCTGGCGGGAACTTCATCCTTGCCCAGCACGCGGATCACGGCACTACGGACAATCTCCACCTTGGTGGTTTCTGATACCTTGATGACCAGCAACTGCTCTTTGACAGTCGCCACCGCCCCGATCATTCCGCCGCAGAACATAACGCGATCACCAACCTTGATGCTATCCACCATCGCCCGGCGTTCTTTTTCCCGCTTCTGCTGGGGGCGGATCATCATAAAATAGAAGAGCGCGAAAATGATGACCATATAGCCCATCATCAACATTCCGCTACCGCCCTGCGCCTGTCCGCCAGCCGGAGGTGCACCCATACCTAAAAACAACAGTGTCGTCGTCATGCTCATTTAATTCTCCTTATTAGTTGCGTAAAATTCCTGTCTAAACTCATCAAACACCCCATGATCCAGCGCCGCTCGCATCTCGCGCATAAACTCTAAAGTCCTGTGCAGGTTATGGATCGATAACAGACGCACCCCCAGGATTTCCTTCACATTCATCAGATGCCGGATATACGCCCGCGTGAAGTTCTGGCAGCAATAACACTTGCAGCCCTCTTCAACCGGACGGGTATCCTCTTTGTACAGTCCGTTCCGAACCGGGAAATGTCCCGTTCGAGTCATCGCCGTACCATGCCGGGCATATCGCGTGGGCATGACACAATCAAACATATCAATGCCCAATGCCACCGATTCCACGAGTTGCTTCAACACGCCCACACCCATCAGATAGCGCGGCCGATCCACCGGCAATTCCGCCACACCGTTCTTTACGGCCTCCAGCAGAACCGGTTCCGGCTCGCCCACACTCACGCCCCCGACGGCATAACCATCAAAGCCGATCGCGACCAATTCGCGGGCACACCTCGCACGCAGGTCGGCATATTCGCCGCCTTGCACAATTCCAAAGACCAGTTGGCCGTTCCGCGGATGCAGTTCGGCACATAAAGCGGCCCATGATAGGGTTCGCATTACGGCCTGACAAGCGTATTCGTAGGTACTGGGATAGGGAGGACACTCGTCAAAAGCCATCATAATATCTGATCCGAGTCGGCGCTGGATATCCATCGCCTCACGAGGCCCCAAAAACAGCTTTGTTCCATCAATATGCGAGGCAAATTCAACCCCGTCAGGCTTGATTTTGCGGAGTTTGGAGAGGCTGAAGACCTGAAAACCGCCGCTATCAGTCAAAATGGGCCGGTCCCACCCCATAAACCGGTGTAAGCCACCGCATTTTTCAATGATAGCCACGCCAGGCCGCAAACTCAGGTGATAGGTATTCCCTAAAATAATATCGGACCCCGCCTCCTTCATCTCCACGGGAGTCATGGCCTTAACCGTTGCTTGAGTCCCCACCGGCATAAACACCGGGGTTTCAATGGCCCCATGCAAGGTCCATAACCGCCCACGCCGCGCCTTGCTTTTGGGATCAGTCGCCAGAAGTTCGTAGGTGCCCGGCGCCTTCACTTGGCAACCGTCGCCATCAGGGCCACATCGGCCAGCACCAGCGCCGCCATTGCCTCAACCACCGGCACAGCCCGGGGCACCACACAGGGATCGTGCCGGCCACGCGCTTTCAATTCACACTTCTGACCATCCCAATTTACCGTGGACTGGGCACACCCGATCGTGGCTGGCGGCTTGAACGCCACCCGGAAAAGAATCGATTCCCCATTCGAGATGCCACCCTGGATCCCGCCACTGTTATTAGTCAGTGTTCCCAGCGATTTGCCACGCTTCACAAATGGGTCATTATGCACCGAGCCACGCAAACTGGTGGCAGCAAAGCCCAATCCAAACTCGAAACCGCGTGTGGCCGGAATGGTCAGCATGGCACCAGCCAGCAGACCGGACAGCTTGCCGAACACCGGTTCACCCCACCCTGCCGGCACATTGCGACAGACGCAGGAAACCACGCCACCCACCGAATCACCGGCCTCCTTCAGGGAGCGGATCAGCGTGGCCATGGTAGCCGCCTGCGCCTGATCCGGACAACGAACAGGGTTTTTGTCTACCTGCGCCCGGGAAATCGTCGCCGCGTCCACATCGGCAGCCTCAAGTTCTCCCACAGACTGAACCCAGGCGACGATCTCAATCCCGAACCGTTCATGAAGCAGTTTTTCGGCTACCGCACCAGCGGCCACCCGCGCCGCCGTCTCACGAGCGCTTGCACGACCACCCCCACTGGAGGCCAACACGCCGTATTTCGTCATATAGGTGAAATCCGCATGGGAGGGTCGCGGCGCCGCCCGCATTTCACCATAATCCTCAGGTTTGGTATCCCGATTAGGAATCACCAGGGTCACGGGCGAGCCTAAGGTGACCCCTTTCTGCATCCCTGAAATAATCTGTACGGTGTCGGATTCCTGACGCGGTGTGGTCAAATCGCTTTGCCCCGGACGACGCCTATCCAATTGCGGCTGAATGTCGGATTCCTTTAAATGAAACTGAGCCGGCAGGCCGTCAATGACAGCACCCACCATTGGCCCATGCGACTCACCAAATGTTGTAACGCGAAAGACGGTTCCAAATGTATTGCCCATAAATCGTTTCTCCAATCCGCGTACAGTACGAAATCCATCTTGCTCAATGCAATGGTTTCTTGGATAATGATGTATATTGAAATGAGGTCGTCCTCATAAGGGGCATTTTCGTGAGAGATCAAAACAAACGTTTTCCGATTATCATTCTCTTGCTATGCGTGGTGGCATGCAGTTTGATTGCAGGCTATTTTTATTATCTTTCCCTTACCCCGGAGCTTGACAATATGTCAAGGTTACAAGCCATGCTGAAGGGTGATAAGAGTAATAACGACTCCGCTCCTTCAACTAAAGCCGTAACTACATCAGGCCCCATACTCCCTGCCAACACAACCTCAGACAAACCCGATATCGACGTCGCCAAAGTCGAATTCGAGAGCAAACTGGCAGGCTTGGCCGCAGGTACTACGGATGCCGATCTCCAAAAGACTTCTGAGAAATATGCCCTCCCCCCGCCCCGACTGGCACCCGATATGTTTACTTTTTTTTCACTTCCTTCCGATGCGCCTTTCGCAGAATTCCCACTTGTATTAGTTGGTCAGAAAAATCTTGAATGGGTTCGAACCCGGTCAGGTACTGACGGTGGCGGAGCGATGGGTGTTGACGGATCGCAACCTTCTTCCATTTACGGAAACCCACACCCAAAGCCACCACCGACACCCCCCGGGC
>JBAWZF010000023.1 GCA_037143175.1 bacterium | reverse complement strand
GAGTATTTGAGCCAGAAACGCCAGATTAAAGGAAAATTAGATGCGTCTGCCCTGCATTTCTAAGCGCATTCGAGTCAATCCGGTTGGTTGCACGACGAAGAGTTGATGTGGGGCGGATGTCCCCATCCGCCTGTCTGTGGATCCAACTGGCAACAAGGCGGATGGGACATCCGCCCCACAACGAGAGCCAAAACGCAGAGATGCGCCCATTCCAGAAGTCTCGACTATAAAAATGGGATCCATGATTTCACGGACGTCTGAAGCCGGACCCCAGAACCCCCACAACGAGAGCATACCCCGGTGCTTTTACAGCGGTAACACGGTACTGGGACAGACCCCTTTGCCGCATTTTATCAAGATTTGATTCATCAGCCATTTTGGAGAAATTACTAAATTGAAGGCGCGGAAGATATAGGGGAATACATAATCAGACGAGCCTCATCGGGGTCTTTGAATGCGTTACAGTTAGTCAAAGCGTTGATCGCCTCATCATAAGACGACATTGGCAAACGCGACGAGAAATCCTGAACGTAATCCATAGCTCTAACCAGGGGTACGGGGTTGCTGGAGCGGGAGAGGGCACGAAGTGCCAGCAGGTAATCGTCGCGGTAAACGGTTGGCATCACGATTCGGCTGAGCCCCCTATGCACCAGTTCCGCGTTCATCATCAACCGGGCAACACGTCCATTTCCGTCAACAAATGGGTGAACCTCCGCGATGAGAAACATCATGAAGATGGCACGCGGCAAGCCCGGCGTGATCGCGGAGGCCATTTCAAACCCCTTTAACAGCGTGCCCTGGACTAGACCGGGATCCACGAACACAGTCTCTCCGGCACGATTTCCATCCTCCTTGAACTCGCCCGGTGCCCTGTCAGGACGGCCTTCCATGATATCGTGATGCCGAGATTTCAAAATCCGGCAAAAATCGTCAAACGTTTCGGAAACGGACCGACTCTGCCCAATACTGGCGGCCACACGAAATGTGCCCATGACATCATGTGCATCTGCGGGACGGTTTCGAGGCACCTTATTGTGAAAGACAATGTCATAGGCTTCGGAAACCTTGAATTCGGTTCCTTCAATGTAGTTCGAGAAATAGGCCTCGAAAAAGGCCAGAAGCTGGCGTTCTCTTTCGGTCGTGCGGACTTCATTGCGGACTGGCAGTTCTGCCTGGGAGAGCGCTGTGAACAACGTATTGAAGAGATCCAACCGAAAAGAATCGTACGGCATCCCCATGGATCTTGCCCGTGCCGCAGGCGAAGAGAGCACGTTGGCCGGCCGTGTTCGCAGGATCGCCGCAATCAGGGCATTCAGTTTCCGGAAAGGTTCTTCCATGTGCAACGGCCCTGCCAGTTCACGCGCCGAATCACGCAGCGTATTCAAGGCGGCTGTCCCTTGCGCCAGACAAATGCGATCCAATCTCTCTTCGAGTTCCACTTTGGACAGGATTTTAGCAAGACCAGACCTCCCACGTGCGATCTGGAGATTTTCCAAAAACGACCGCGGCCGTGAGGAAATGAACAAACCATTCATAAAGGGTAAATCGGTACTCCCCGGTCCAGGCCCTTTCATTAAGTGAACACGGATACCAGGTAGTGCGACATGCCGGGTGTACGTATAGGTCAGAAATACATCCCCAGAATCCGTAGGGCGCCCTTCGAGTGCTGAACGATGACTCAGGAGCGCACCCGAGAACAGATGCCCAAGAATCGGATAAAGATTCCGCTTCACAATCTGATAGTCGCTGTCCGTGAAGTTCGATGTGTAGAGTTTTGGCGCAATCTTGCGGAGGCGACCAGATTTTACCCACCGACTAATACGCTGTGACAGAGTGCTGTCAGACGTTGAGAAAACTATTTCTGGTAGAATATTTCGCATAATACACGTATGCCGCGCCGTAATTGTCAAAAATATTATATATTAACTGCGATTGTGTCAAATAATTCAATATAGCGCCCCTCCCACAAGAACCCTCACCCTTGATAAACAAAAAAGGGTCGGATTGAACACTCAGGCCCTACTTACGCGAACCATCCTCATGAAAAAGCAAATCACCCAAGCAGATCATGCGGCAAATTAAAGGCCCGAATTATCTGAGAGAGGATCCGGGGCGATATATCGCGCCCACCATGGCGGGGAACGGGTACGGAAGCGGGACGACCGGCAAGGCTTTTGTGGTAGAGCATACAGTGGCTCCCCTTCCCTCGCCGCTCATGTATCTCAAATTCCCGATTATGATCCTTCAATCTGCGAACCAATTCGTGAAACTTGAGCGGCTTAGGCACAGGCCACCGCCCGGGAAGACGCGGAAAAGGCATTCCGCCTAGCCTTAGAGCGCAACAAAGCGACTTCCTTGGGCGTAATCTCAATGACTTTTGCGACCGCCTTGACGCGCAACGTATGGCCTTCCTTGGTCAAATCCTTGATACTCTGCTTATTGGCTTTCTCCCAGCGGGTAATAATGTCCGCCGGAGCTTCGCGCTGAATCATTCCCGTGTTACCCATCTGGATCGCGAAGGTAATCTGGGCTTCCATGGCATTCCGAAGATCCGCCATAGCCTTATTCGGGCTATTCCCCTCCCCGATCAGGTCGGTTTCAAGCGCATGGGCCACATAAGTCCCATCCCGTTCCTGATAAAGCAACACCCTGCTTGTCACACTGACATTGTGAATTGTGGTCATTTGGTCTTTTCCTTATAGCTCTAATAATTTTGCATATTTCTCGCAGGGGTGTCAATTCAAGCAGAAATTCAGAAGGCGGTTTTCAATACCCCACACACACCAATTTCACCATTCTGTCTTATTCTGTAAATTCTGTCTAAAAATTCTTTTCGTCTCCAAATGTCTTCAAAGTATAATCATTCACCATTCCAGAAGTCTCGACTATAAAAACGGGATCCATGACTTCACAGTCGCCTGGAGTCGAACCACCGTGGCCACCCAGGAAGGGTGCAGTCCCAACACATAATCAATCACGGCACGATATTGTTCAGTGACTTTTTGCTGGGAGAACTGGTGGCCTTCCCCGTTGCAACTTGAACAAGTCCCCTTAAATGTTTTCTTTCCGTCGCAATTTCGACACTTCAGCGTGCCTTTGCAATCAAGACACTTCTCTCCCATCCCTGTAAATTCCCCCGTATTCCGGATATCGCCACCAGAACCACTCGGCCTTGAATTCCCCATAAAAGTTGAACATTCCCCAGAACCCCCACAACGAGAGCATACCCCGGTGCCTTTACAGCGGTAACACGGTACTGGGACAGACCCCTTTGCCGCACAGGCAGGACACGAACCGTAAAATGAAGCCTCAGAAAACTGGCTTGCAAACCATGACGCAGGAAATTGCTGACAAACCTGCTTGCAATTACGATACCCTACTTCTCGTTGCCCCAGCCCCACCTTACGGATTGCCAAAACCCCCAAAAGCCCGCTTTTCAAGGAAACATTGCTAGCCATTATCATGAGCAGACCCGGAAATCTGGACGATATCGTATTCTTTATCCACCTGTTAGATGCCCAGGGACACACGGTGCATACCTTCAACTTCCCCCTCTGGCAAACTTTCGCCCTTGGCTCGCTGAATATCCCGTTCCGGTTTCAACCACCCGACCAAATACCTCCAGGCGCGTACGAACTGCAACTGGGTATGTACAATGCACGAATCGAAAAGCGACTCGCAATTGAGGGAGAAGGTTTATCAAAAAAAGAACGCCAGAAACGTCACCACGTCTTTAGCCCCATTACACTGACGGAATGACACGCTCAAGTAAGGGACTCCCTCTTCAATGTGGGAGGCGCAGTCCCCTGCGGCGACTCTTTCGAGCCTGTCGCGGCACGGAGTGCCCCTCCCACATTGGGCTCCGCTCCTCCCCATTGCAGTAAGGCTACACCCTGAAAGCTCCTAACGACTTTAACACTAGCAAGATATGGCCTGAAGCGATCATGGTGGCGACATGATTTTTGGTGAACCGATTCTGCCGGATATGCCAGGTAAACAGGCGACGCAGAATAACGAGATCCGCTTCTTTAAGTAAGGCAGGATCCCGGACATAGGTCATGGCCTCCGCCTCCCAGTTCTCCCAATCGAACCGGACGACGAACCCATTCTTATAGCAGGCATCCATGAAACGGGAGACCAACTTCATAAAATCTTCGTCCGGCCAATTATCCTCATCAACAGGAATCTGTCCGGCGGGGCAAAATGATGGATCCTCAAAAACAGGAATGAAATCAAGAAGGTTTGCCAACTGTTGCGGTTCAATCCCCTCAGATTCTTTAATGGAACAAGTTTTCATGGGTTCTTTCTAGCTAAAGCTTGCATCAGTTGACTTGAAGACAGTTGTCCTGGAGCGCTGGGCACGTCAAGATAACCATACGCAAGACAGGCCCCTAAGGTCGGAAAAAGAGTTCTTGTTTTAGTGCCCAGGCTTCCCATGCCGAGAATACAGATAGGTCGCACAGTGGTGATCTCAAGGAGCTTTTGCAAGGTCTCCACATCGACCTCAGTATTGATCATGGTCGTTATTTTGGGGATCGCATTCGGGATGGCCAGGATCTTATCCAGAATTCTCTTCAATACGGCGTAATCAGGGGTTTCTTGAAAATTATGCGAAGAGACGACCACGCACTTCCCGAGTTCCGCAGCCTGCCGACAGAGTGGCACACAAAGTTCACTGGCGAACTCTACGTCAATACAGGAGAGGTTGTTCAGTGCGGAGGAGAGAAAGGGTAACCGCTCAGCATCAGGCTTGACCCAGTTCCCCCCTTCAGAAGCTAACCGAAGAGTAAGCAGGACCGGGACCCCGGCCTCCTCAATCGCCAGACACTCTCCCAGCCACCCAGGAGTATCCGTGCCGACCTGATCCAACCTGACTTCCACCACATTGCAGGGGTAGTCAGCACCACTACGTTCAGAAGGAAGGGAGCTTCTCGAAGAAAGTGTTCCCACTACCAGCGGAGGAGTTCCAAGAACCAGTTTTCCAATGTGGTAAGCCATCATGAAATTCCACTTTCACGAACCATCCGCACCTGTAGGCGCCTTCCACAAGCGGCGGCAAAACGAGCCAACGTTTCAACGGATACATTTACTCCAGACTCAATCCGAGATACCACGCTCTGCGTCGTATGCATCCGACGGGCCAGATCGGCCTGGGTAAGCCCTGCTTGCGTGCGGATCGTCAGCATCTGTTGCGCCACTTCATATTCCACGTCAAACTCGTCCGAGATCCTCTGGAAGTCCGGATGCGCACGAATGCCCACCGCCTGCGCCTCGTGAGCCGCACGCATACGTTCCAATCCCCTATTTATCTTCGTCATAGTCTCCATCCTCGATTATCCGCCTGACTCGCAGTGCCTGCGACAGTTCCCGCTGTGGCGTCTGTTGCGTCTTCTTAACAAAGGCATGCACCCCGATCACGCGATTACCCATGTAATAGAAATACACAATCCGCACTTGGCGTCCTCGCCTCAACCGCATTTCGAACAAATTCCGGTCGAGTTTCTTGCCGAACGGTTCAACCAAATGCCCGTCAGATTCGATCCGCTCGACCAACTTAACGTATTCGACTTGAATCTCCGGTGGCTGCGTCTCGATGAATTCGCGAACCTTCCGTGTCGCCGAATACAGTTTCTTCATTACGTGTCCAGTATCGCACATATGCTATATCCCGTCAATTCTCTTGATGTAGATAACGCATAATAATGCGCCTCGCCCCCCCCTCCACCACCCTCACTTTTTCCAGGTGAGATCCATCACCCACTGCTCTCGATCATACTAATATAACTATAACGTATCTAGTTATATTTATATGATTAGATTTTGAATGCAGGGGATGAGTTTAGGAAAATGCATACAGTTTTGATTCAGATCAGGATTATCTTTCCTGCTGCTAAATGCAGCCGCCGGGACGTCGGCTGCCACCTTCGCGTGCTTTGCGACTTTTGTGCAAATACTTTTCAAATCTCTTGATTGGCCTTTGCTCAAAAAAACGGAATCCATGACTTCACAGTCGCCTGGAGTCGAACCACCGTTGCCACCCAGGAAGGGTGCAACCCCAGCACATAATCGATCACGGCCCGATATTGTTCGATGACCTTTTGCTTAGAGAACTGGCATCCCTCCCCCTCACACTTGGCACAAGTCCCGGAAAGTGTTTTTTTTCCGCCACAATACCGACACCTCATCGTACCTTTACAGTCGAGACATTTCTCACCCATTCCTTGAAATTTACCAGTATTCCGAATGTCGCCACCAGAACCACTCGGCCTTGAATTCCCCATAAAAGTTGAACATTCCCCAGAACCCCCACAACGAGAGCATACCCCGGTGCCTTTACAGCGGTAACACGGTACTGGGACAGACCCCTTTGCCGCACAGGCAGGACACGAACCGTAAAATGAAGCCTCAGAAAACTGGCTTGCAAACCATGACGTTGGGAATTGCTGACAAACCTGCTTGCAATTACGCAACCCTACTTCTCTTTGCCCCAGACCCACCTTCCGGATTGCCAAAACCCCCAAAAGCCCACTTTTCAAGGACACATTTCCAGGATCTACTGTTATCGCCAACTGCGCCAATGCGGCAGCCCTCACATCGTCGCCAGCAGCCTTTCGCAAGTCCGGCAGCAGTTCAGTCGCCGTAACCCATTGTCGATATTCAGATAAATCGAAATAGCAAAAAACGCCCAAAGGAATCAATATTAGCAACAATATCAGGAACAGTTGCCCGACCACCGTACCAAAGTTGTTTTTACGCCTTACTTTTTCCCCCAGCATGCGCGAAGGAAAATAATCCTGACGCGACACACCCGTTTCTTTGGGATCACCATTGGCAGCCTCTTCAGACGTATTGGAGGCTCCAACAACGGTGCGGTTGCGAAGCGACAGTTTCATTTTCTCAAGATTAGGACTGTTGATCATAATGAGAATTGCTTCGTACAGCTCGCAAAGGCCCTACCATAAACCAAAAAGGGGCAGGGCGAATTTGTTTCGCACTGCCCCCATACTAACTGATTAAGAATTACGGAGAGTTGGTCGAAGTACTACTTGATACCGTTATAGTACTAGAAGAACCGGCTATTCCTTTAATATCCCCCGTCTTACCTCCATCTTCTACCCAAGTACCAAGGATAACGCGATCAGACAAGGCAAAGGACGTTTTAATCGTTGTGGAATCACCACTCACTGAACTAACCGATGAGACACTTGCAACTGTCCCCTGAAAATTTCCAACTAAATTGACATACATTCCGGACTTACTTTTTCCTGATGCCGAATACGGTGCAATGACCTGATCTCCATTAGCAGGCGTACCACCTGTCGAACTAGAGGAAAGCCCACCCGTCGTTCTAACATCACCCATACTACCGGAATACACACTGCCATTATTGTCAACAATCGAAATCTTGTTGCCGCTCTGCTGAACATTAAAAGCATAGATGCTGACACCACCAGATGCACCAGAACCACTGCTACTACTCGACCCACTGCTTGTGGCGGCACCCGCCGCACTATAGTTTATCGATATAGACTGAGAAACAGGCAGACCTGGAGCGGCAAACTGCAACGTCCAAACACCTGTATCGTATTCAAAATGACCACCAGTAACAGGAAAGTTTGTCGGTCCTAAAACATATGAACCTTTCATAGCGCCAGATCCATCATCAAAGGCTGAACCGGAAACACCTCCGAAAATGATCGTGAAAGATCCAGGCTTAACCGAGCCATGCGATGTTTTTCCGGAAAGTGACACTCTGTTTGCGCCGGTGTTGCCCCCATCCTCTCCCGTATAGGTGTTATAGGTTACACCACCAGATGATGTTATAGGAGTAGAACTTGCGGTTGTCGAATAATCGCTAACCAAGTACCCACCTGACCCTCGATATGAGCCGCTAAAATTAGCAATACTCGAACTATCATTCCACGAACCCTCATCCCCACTTCCACCCCACTCACAGCCAACCAACGCAACGCCCATCGCTATTACCAATGCATTTTGAAACAGGTGCTTCATATCTATCTACCCTCTTTTTAGTTGAATATTTGCAAGTTACGAAAACGTGTCATACAGGTCAATGGTTATCCCAATTACTTCACGACCACACGGTAAAACCGCGACATTACTTTAGGAGCCTGATCCACAAAGTCATGTACGCCCTGCCCACTTCGATAACCGCCTATTGCTGAATGCCAGACTCTCAAATCATCACTATACTGGACTTCATAGATCATGCCTACTCTCCCAAGCCATGACAGCGAGAACTGCCCTTCTGAAGGCATTATAATCGCCGTCCGGGATATAAATGGAAGCCCGGGGATTACCTCTCCAGCCGCCGACGCCCGAGACATCTCCAAGGCCCCATCATTCGGGTTAATCGGATTAAGTCCATGGCTAAGCTCATATCCATCTGATAATCCATCACCATCCGTATCCCACTTCATGGGATTCAAGTCCACCCCAAGAGGATTCAATACGGGGGCATAGGGGTTATAATCACTAATATCCGGCGAGGTACCAGCTATACGGTCAGAATAACACACTTCATCAAAGTCGCTTACCCCGTCGCCATCCGTATCACCATTCACAGCGGTAGGATCAACATCCAGTGGATCAATCTCGTAACACCGGATTAACGGTATGTTTGTGGTACCCCACCAAGTCAGGTTCGCCGAGCTTTGATCATAGGCCCCCTTTCCTAGTGTTCCGTAATACATCCACTCCCAGCCGTCCGGTAACTGATCGTCGTCGGTATCACGATCTCTAATTACAATCTGCATCCCAGACTTCTGCACGCCTATGCTAGCGGACACATCAATTTCAACGGGGACCTCCCCTCCATCCATCGTCCGCTCCTGGACAAACCCCACAGGTTCCCATGAATCAAGCGTCCGATTCCCATTTAGGTCAATAAACGCTCGAACGTAAAAGGTCTGGCTATGAAGCCCCTTGATACTGTAGGCCCCTTTGCGCGAATTCGCTCCGGCACTCGGATCGTTCGGGAAATTGGTCGCACAGAAATAGGTAATTTGAACCTGTCCATCAGCCACTCCGCTGAAGCCTTTGTTTTCATAGGCCTGGACAATAATCGTCAAACGATTGGATGTAAGTCCTGCTCCATACCCATGCGCAACCTTACCAAAATAATACACATCCCCGGAAATCTCGGATTTTCCACCATTGGTCGGGCACCGGACATCCAAATTAAAAGCACTCCATGGGGATAAAACCGACAATGCAGGTGTAGCTGCCTGAACCCTTACCCAGTACCGCGAGTTGGCCCACACCGAAGACGCATAATTGCTTCCCACAGGAATATAATTATCCCCGGCGTAGAAGGGCAGTGTCACCTTGCAAACCCCGTTAGCATCTCTGTAAGGCACAATGTTAGTCGTATTGATAATCACCGCATTGGTAACTGCAGCAATCTGCAATCTATAGCTTGTAGCGTTAAGATCAGCCTTAAATTCAAGCTCGTTCTTAGCGTACTGATACACCGTGTCATGAGGCGTGACAATTGAAGGTGTACTCAACGTGACCGTCGGAATTTCGGTAGCCAACACCACCGCTAAAAAGTGATTGAGATCATTCTCATACACTTCAAAAGATGGAAAGACTGGCCCGAAGCCATAACGACCACTAACCAGGTAATCCCCCTCATGCAAGTAATTCCGGGGCCCAGTAATAACATTCGTCATTCCAGGATTACTTGATATCACAATATACTTAGTCGCGGTCGCGGACGCGACCCATGTAACCCGCGAATAACCCGGCATCGAATCGGTCATGCCGATTTCCACGTTGTTGAGCGCACCGAATCCGACATTAACGGGATTAAATTGCGCAAGGCCAGCTGGTTCGGAATCAGGCTCAAACTTGCTATTGCTGTTCCGATCCAGATAGGCGAACACATAATTATTGCCCTCCACCAGATGCCCCGAGGTAAGTTTAGAGGTCTTCACATAATCCCCAGTCATTTCGAGGGTGGCAATCGGCCACCCATCCATAGCCGCCGTCTTATAGAACGACAACTTAAGCTGACCGCCTGTCGTGTAGGTATAATTGGCCGCAACGGGTGTTGCCGCTGTAAAAGTTGCACCAGCAAGTGTCAGATACCAGCCCCCGGTCTCATAATTAATGGCACCGGAGACCGTGCCCCCACTATAAGTACCAGCCAGTACACCGTTTCCGTTATCGGTCGCAATCGCCACCCCAGCCACCATAAGCTTCAAGGAACCTGCCGTGATATTCGCAGTCTGGAGTATTCCGGATATATAGGTAGAACCTGCCGCAGCAGTCGCCGCCGGTTCTCCCACAATGGTACTTTGGCCTGCACCCTGTGAGGTCGACGCCTCAAGAAGCGTGTTGCCAAAACGTCCATAGTATCTTCCATGGATTTCTATTGCCGGCCGAGGGAAACTGCTGGCAACAATGGGGTCCGTTCCCGCAAGGTACTCGGCATAACTGCTCCATCCATCCTCATCGGGATCCAGTGAGGCATCGTAATAAGCCGGGTCAAGTCCACGCTTGCCTGTGGTCAGACAAGGCCCTTTGTAGAGGTTCTCCCAAGCATCAGGCATCCCATCTCCATCATCATAGATTTCGCCATAAGTGCGAGCCCCCGGACCGGTACGACTGTCGTAGTCATTAAAACCGTCGTGATCAGTATCTGTGACGTCAGGATCCGTCTTCGCCCAGTACTCATACAGATTGTTCAAGCCATCCCCATCGTTATCGCCGTAGGGATCGACATCAACACCGAAGAAGAATAGTTCCCACCAATCAGGAATGCCATCGGCATCGGCATCGTTCTTCATCTCAATGAGCGGGGCAGCATTCGTGCTGAACACACACCCCTTCAGAGCAAACGCCCAATCCAGTGGTTGCGCGAAGTCCTCAGTGCCATAACCCTTCACCTGTCCTGTAAGTTTGTTGGTGATGGTGGTGTTCTGTCCATCGTCAAACAAATAGTAGGATCTAAGTGTTTTCAGGGATTTTCCAGTGCCCTCGGTTTCCAATTTAAATCGAAGTTTACTCAAAAAGACCACGCTGTCATATGCGGTATCACCGGTATCGGCAATCACGAACTTGAGCGTATGAAGTCCCGGCTTCAGTGTCTTACTGGTGGTAAGCAACGGAGTCAATCCATCGTATTCGAACGGCAAACTCACCTGCATTTTACCCACACTTGCCTGATTGGCTGGATTCCACACATCGTTGTCGAGCTCAAAGAAGTTGTTGTTCACTGAGACGGGCTTATCGTTTTTGTCAAACGAGATGTTCACCCCATCCAAAAACACTCCAAAATCATCATTGAACGCCGTTCCCACCCATTCAGGAAACTCTTCCGAGCCAAAAAGGAAATCAAAGCTCACACCTTTAACCGACGAGTCGGACTTAAACGTCAGAGTCAACGACACGGCATCATGGGACGTCTCTCCTGCTAACAACGTCGTAAGATCCGCATCACCTGCTGTCCCGAATGAAGTTGTCTTTGAACCTGAAGTGTTGCTGGCTACTTCGGCATCCTTGACTTTACCCGAGCTCAAGATCACCCCTTTTCCAGGGCGAGACATCTTATTCGGTAATTCAGGGAATCCAATAAATGAACCTGCGGCTTCAGCAGCTCCCTTAAGACTGGCACTCAGTTCGGAAATTCCCGAGGGCAAAGCCTCACCTAAGAATGCATCAAATAACGCATTTGCTGCACTGTTCGAATAGACCGTTACCGTAATGGTATTCTTGATGTCCTCCACCGGTTCCCTGTACGTCTTATTGTACCAGTCAAGAATTTCGGAGTCAGTTCTGGCGACACTCCAGATTCTGACTTCATCAATGAGCCCTTGGAGCCCAGCACCCATCGCAGTCGTCCCCTCGCCCGACGCGCAGGTATCGATAGCTGTCAAGTTCGTCACCACGCGACCATTTACATAAAGCGTGAAACGAAGTGATTCGCTGCTGAAGGTTCCCGCCAGATAGGTCCAACTGTTAGTGCTCAGCGGCACACTTGCACGCTCCTTGTATAATGCCCCGGCAACAGAGGAAAATTCCACCACCGGGTAATTATTCTCCAGGCGCAAGGCGAAATTGGTTCGTCCATCACCCAGTGTTCGCATCACCACTGCACCTGTTTCGTTGGATGTCTGAGGCTTGACCCATGCCTCAATGGTCCAACTCCTCATATCAAACCGGTCGGCATCCCCTTGGAACTTGGCGGCAGGCACAACCTGGGCCACCCCATTCGCGACCATGCTCTTTGGCATCAGTGGACTCCGGGAATCCACCGGACTGGTCACACGTCGACCATCAGCTTTGGCAATGTTACGATCCACTTCAACGCCGTCAGCCGTGCCATCATCGTCCGTATCCGGATCGCCGGGATCCGTTCCATAGACATTGATCTCGATTCCGTTACTGAGCCCATCGCCATCGGAATCTTCATCCATATCCTTAACGCGATTACCATCACTATCCTGACTCCACGGATTGATCCCGACCAAATATTCATTTAAGTTCGACAGGCCGTCTCCATCGGAATCCGAGGTGACATCATCGGGAATAAGAGGATCAAATCCATACTGTTCTTCCCAGGCATCCGCCATCCCATCGCCATCAGAATCAAAGCCAGTCGTGGCGGGCACGGTGCCGTTATCCCACATCGGAACATCCTCGTCAGCCTGCGCCCAGCGTAACGGCAACAAATCATTCGCCACATCGTAGAAATCAAGCACCCCGTCAGGCGCGGTATAATATCGATAGCCGTACGGATTGGATGAATTCCAGAAATTCGCATATTGCCCGATCACATTGGTGCCATTCATCAGGGAGACATACCCATTGGTGGAGCCAATATCGGTGACCGGCATTTCCGGTGTATGCGCGGCGGCATTCTGAATCCACGGCACCATCCGGTAGTCGGAATAGATTTGCGAACGTTGCGAGGATGCACCCCAGAATCCTACTGTCCAATCTGATGGGAATATGGCGGTAGCGGTGGAATCAAACCCGACGCCGGTTCCCGTCGTGGTCGCGGCATGATCAGGATCGGTCAACGCATCAAAGCTGTAGAGATAGAACAGACTTGCTGACGCCGATTTGCTGGCCAGCACATCAGCCTGCTTCATCCTGATCTTCGAGCCTGCCAGGATCTGAGCACCATCCCGGACGCCGTCCCAAATACGGACTTCATCAATCCAGCCCTTGAAGAAGCGCTCTGGCTGAGGCTGTGATCCAGATCCTATCCTTCCATCCGGATTCGCATCCGCCGCCCCCACCACAATTGGGGCGCCATAGATGTGCCAGGAGGGATTAAACACGCCGTTAGCGGGTAATTCGCGGAAAATATCTTGCCGGGCGATCCTACCATCGACATACAGAGTAAAGACCCCGCCCACCAAAGGATTTATGGTGTCCGGCACTTGATAGGTTGCCGCAATATGCGTCCAGTTAGTAGCGGACAGCTTCGCCGAACCAGTGACCCGGGCTTCCGGAAAAATAAGCTGGGTTCCATTGCCATTATAACTGGCGTAGGGATAGCCATCGGCATTCAGCGCAATCCGGAAATTTAGGCGGATTCCTTGCACAAGACTCATCGGGTTGCCACTCGGCAGCATGATGGGACGTTCCACCACCACCTGATCCGTGCCGTTACTTGGAGTCAGCGGCCGCACCCATGCTTCCACCGTGAAACTGCGTAGGTAATCTCCGGAATACCCGATCACAGATGTCCCCGGCAAATAACCGCTCTTCGGGTAAGTCACGCCAGGCACATATCCTGGCAGAGTACGAGCATAAGCATCCTGACCTTCGGGAAGATAGAGCGCTCTCCGCTTCACCGGACGTTCGGGACTCATCGGATCCGTTTTGGTCACATTCAATTCCTCGTAATCGCTGCGTCCGTCTCCATCGGTATCAAACCCCTCATTACTCTCGAAATCAAACGCGTAAGTGGGCGGAGGCAATTTTCCAGACCAAAGCCAAACAGAAACATTAGGCCTGTAGTAGAGGTTCACCCAACTGGAGTCAGACCCCGTATCGGTCATCCACAACGGCGAAGGATCCGTATGATAACGCGGGGATTGTTTCTGGTAGTACCAGAGCGGTGCTTCCTCGGTATTCGGCAGACCATCTCCGTCGGGATCCGCCTCCGGTGTTCCTGCAATATAAGGCTTGAGGCGGTAGTCGGCCGCCACGGCCCCTACATACACGCGTGCATTGACATCGCGAGACGTTACCAGGTCAAACACGCCATAAGTTGGATTTAACCCATGATAGATTTCGTAATAATCATCCATGTTGTCTTCATCCGAATCCGCCATCGTTGGTCGGCATCCCGAATAGGCAAGAACCGAAATTCCCTTTTTCGGATTGAACAGAGGGATGTAACGCTTTTGCCACCAATCCCAACCCTTTGGCACGCCCTGGAAGAAAACGGCGCTATTGTAGAAAGGTTGACCATAAGTCCATACATCATGCTGCCAGTGATAGATGGCGCAGGAATAATATTCCTGATAATTCTTCAGGCGGTCGCCATCTGGATCCAGAAAGGCATCACCCAAAGTGCCATCAAGCCCCGTCGCATATGATGCCTCATAGGGATCCGGCAAGGTATCTTCGTCCGTATCAGAAGAAGTGGGATTCAGCCCGCCGCCCGTATAGCATACTCCATTCCAGACGCCTACCGCGAAAACCTGCGTGGATATATTGTTGTCTGCATCGAACACCAGATTGGTGGCGGCTAAAGACGTTCCGTTAAAGAGTGGCTTTTCCGCGCCATCCTCGATCCCATCCCCATCCGTATCCTTGCCATTGGGATCGGTCGGGAAAATCTTATTCTGCCAGGCCGTTACCGGCGTCAAGGCGGCACGGTTGGTGCTGGAGGTATAAAAACTCTGGAACTCTATTAAATTGCTGATTTTATCATCGTCCGGATCCAGCGGGGCATCGGTCGCCAAATTCGGATCCAAGCCCACATAGTTTTCCCAGCCATCCCAGATGCCGTCCCCATCGGAATCATAGTTGAACGGATTCGTGGCGTCATCCGCCTCAGTGCCCGGGCTGATCTGCATCATCCCGTTCGGTCCCCACAATTCTTCGCGATTGGAGTATTTAACGGTGTTCGGACTTGGCGTTGAGCCTTTCGCAGGTATGTCTGAGGCAACGGGGTAGACTTGATCCACCGCAACTCGGGGGTCGAAACCGTTCAACAAGTAGACTTCGTGGTTGCGCCAGGCGAGGTCATTGGTTGGATTCGACTTCGCCATCCAGTCGCCATCGGGATTATCCAGGCCATCAGCAAGCGTATGCCCCGGGGTAACCTTGCCCCAAGGATCATACCCGAAAATCACTTCGTAGCCGTCAGGAAGTCCATCCTGGTCAACATCCCATAGAAACGGATGGGAACTACGCTTGGTAACCACCCCTGCGGCCGCCAAGGCAGGGGGGATGGGGGGCGCTCTACCATCAATCACAATCGTGTGCGGGGCGGCAGCTATGCCCGGAGAAAATGCATTCGCCTGCCAAGCCCCGTATTCGCGATCGGCAGTATAGTAGTCCTCTGAAACCTTGCCCGTTTTATAATCGTACAGCACATCATAATCGGGCCCGCCACCGACAAGGGTGTCAGTCCGGTTTGGCTTGAAAACGCGAGTGGAAACACCCCACACGGGAATGGCATTGGTGTAATAGATCGGCACCTGATTCGTTACCCCAACAAGGTAGACCTCATTGGTGCTATCGCCGCTCCAGCTCACATTCGTACGGCCCCAATGCTGCCACTGATCCCAGGAGTACTCATAACCATCGTCAAAATTGTCGGTGTCGGAGTTAGCAGAGTTGCCCTTGCTTTGGTCATTAGAATCCACTTCTCCGGCAGGCCCAATATACGGAATACGCACAACCACATCAGGCCGGGAGCCGGTCGTGCCCAGCGGATGCTCCGTAATCGTCACACCATTCGTCACTATCGGAAACACACTGTTGGTTGAAACAGTAAGGAATGCGTAAGGCTTTACCCCATCGGGCCCCTCATACTCCTCGATGTTCATCAGAGGTTGCGTGGGCTGCATATATCCATCGGTGGTGCTCCAATGGTAGTCATGATCCGGATTACCGCTTGGGCCGTTATTAACTGATTTTATTCCACTATCAACGCCAGCAGGGTAATAATCTTTTGAGGCCTTGGCTTGATCAGTGAGATTGGTGGGATCCACGGAATAGACTTCATAGGCATCATCCATCCCATCGCCGTCAGTGTCAGCATTGATCGGATTATAGTACGACCCATTGTTGGTGTTGGACAATTGATACTCTTGGAAGTTCGAAAGCCCGTCGTTATCCGGGTCCGCGCCAGGCGCCATCGCACCGGACGCACTCGTGGGTAACCCAAAATGGTTCAAGAACGCCTGGTATCCAGGATCGGTACCAACGACGGCGACATAATAGGGGTAAATGGTCAAGGCATTGGTCACCGCCATCAAATCGACGTTGCCGTCGGTAGACGGATAGTAAGTTGCCCCACCAGGCATGACCACACACTTTTCAGGCGCATAATTTCCGATAGCCGCCATATGCGCAACGATGAGTTCATTGGAATCAACCCAAACAGGGGATTCCAAATCGTGCCCACTCACTGTTGTCACACCATTTGAGTTCGGGCTTATGCTCACCTTAAACTGAGTCTTCCACTTCCAATCCAGAGAAGTGTTGGTTTTCACCGTTATAGTAACCGAGTTAAAAGCAGGCCCCGACTGATTTGTTGGATTGATACTTCCCGTACCTCCAGCCCACCCATCACAACGCGATCTCTGAGTCTGAGCCGGCGGCGATGGTGTCTCTTCGGTAAATTTTGCGACAGATATATTGGTTTGTGTCCCGCTGAGTAGTCCCTTAACAGAGTTGTCGATATTCAAATCCGATGGGCCGGTCACAAAGGCTTGCGAGATGGTCCATGTGTTGCTGAAATTGGCTGTGACCGTTCTTCTGGGTCCACTCATGACCACCGTAATCGGATTGGCATTCCCAGATGCATCACCGGTCCAGTTTATGAATTCGTAACCGGACTGGGCCGTGGCCGTAATCTGATTGCTCGTGCCATTGAAATAGGTGTTGGTAAACGCGGTAAAGGCACCATTAGTCCCAACAATCGACACCGTTCCGCCATTAGAGGGACTGGCGGAAGCGACCAACTGGATCATATTATTCGAAAAAATAGCTGTCGCCAAAATGGTATTCACCTCGCCTGTCGAAACAATCCTTACCGAGATCCCTTGATCACCAAGATAAGCAGCCTCATTGGTATAATCTGCTCCATAAGTACCAGGATCCAGGGTAATATTTGTGGATCCTAGTTTCCACGCACTAAAATAATACAAAGGGTTAGGCGCCACATATGCGAGATCAAAAGAATCTCCGGGATTAACCATCACATAATTGGTCACCACGCTGTTAATCGACACTCCTGCCGCAGATATCGGTGACACAGCAACCCTGTATCTTTTCTGCGCCATAGCGGACGGGACAGGCAATAGACCCGTTATAATCAGCATCAGAGCCAGACTTCCACCAAAGGTGTGCATTTTTTTCATAGAACCAAGTTTGATTGAGATCATATCATCACTCCTTCTTATCATCCCGCATTGCGGTCAAATTGTTAATAATCGCCAATGCCTCATCCGCAGCCATTTTCGATTTTAGATATTCGTCGTTTTTCGCAAGAGATCGTTCATAGGCGGCTTGGGCATCTCTCACCTCGATCAGGGCTTGCCCCACCGCAGCATTGGAAAGATTGGCCGCCAACCGCATCTGATTGAACCGGGTAAAAGCTTGATTAAAATCCCTTCGAAGCACTGCCAGATCCTGTGTGGCTATGTTCATCCCCTGCCTGCGGCGGGAAAGGGCATCATCCAGTTGCCCCCTTGTCCGGTCAACCTCACGCACCACGTCATCATAACCTGAAATGGATTTCTTACACGTCTCCTCGTATCCGGAACGAACATTCATCATACTGGCATAGGCGTCCCGCACGGCCGGATCCTTTTCACGAATTTCAACTTCCTTCTTGTCTAATTCCAGTCGCTTCTGCTCATAGGGGACCTGTTTTCGCGCCAACTCCTGCTCAATCGCCTTCTTTGCAAACGCCCGCTGTCTTTCCCTCACCGCCTTCTGGCTTTCCGGGGTGCTGATGGAATTCTGTGGCGCCCGGTAGTGGGGGGAATTTGTGTCGATCTGGCGGACAATCTGTACCATGCCAGTGGAAGGGAGCGGCGTGGGGGCAATTTCAATGGTCCGGGCCTTTTTTTCAACCGCCTTCGGTTTTTCTGACCGGGAACAAGAGACAGAGACGGATAGGCAGAGCAATAGACAGGCACCGAGAACGGTGTCACGCAACGGCATTAATAACTTTCTATCTTTCATTCTTCCACCTTACCGCCGGAAACAGCGGCTTCTGCAATGTAATGTCTTTTTATTGTTGACCATTTTATCAAAATTAAAATTGTCTAATGTCAAATTCCTGTAAAAACATCAAGGGGTATTGGTCCACACTACCCTCATGAACTGCAAGCGATTAGTGTTCACAAACACATTGGTAAACGAACAAGGTCCATTTATCGACGATGTCACCGTCACGCCATCAGCCCAATTGTTCTGCACCAGATTCGTCGTACTCTGAACGCAATAAATGTAACCCGATCCTGCAGTCCAACTTAACACGGCTGGCTCAACCCCGATCGACAGAATGCTCAAAGGGATGCCTGGATCCATGCTGGCACGGAATTCCCCGATATTCCAGATACCATCCCCGTCCGCATCCCCAAAAGCATCAGAGGGGAGATCAGGATTAAACCAATGCTGGATTTCCCAGACGTCATCCATGCCATCCCCATCCCCATCCAGCGTCACCGTCAACCGCATCACTCGATTGGGCCCGTCGACCACGTACAAGTCCTTTCCTTCAGGACCCGGAACCGCGCAACGGGGAAGACTGATAGCGCCCAATACCGCTCCTGCATTGGAATACACGCCCACCACATGGACGGTTCCCCCCGTGCCCAGCACCTGAATCCGGTTATTGTAGTAGTCCGCAACATAGACAAGGCCTCCCACCGAAGGCTGGGCATCCCACACCCTCCAGAACGAACCCGTCGCCGTTCCAGATGCCGTCCCAACCGCAGGATAAGACCACTTATGACTGCCTGATCCATCAAATTTCTGAACCCGGTTATTGTCGGCATCTGCTGCATAAATCGATCCATCTTTCCCCAGCCCAACACCCAGAACATGATTAAATTTTCCAGCCGAGGAGCCAGCGGTTCCGAATTGAGACTGATAAATACCGGTCGCAGAGAAAATCTGGATCCGGTTGCTGCAGGAGCCGCTCTCCTGGCTGTCTGCCACAACAATCTCGCCCGTGGGCTTGAACGCCACCGCAAAAGGATCCTTAAACGAACCAACGGCGGCGTTGGTACTGGCAAAATTGAACAAATTCGACAGCACCCCATTCGTGGCCACAGAGAATACCCGAATCCGACGATTGGCTGTATCAGCCACTGCCAGACGTGCCCCGTCTAACGTCACCGCCACCCCGCGTGGCTTGCTGAAATTGGTATCACCTTCATAGCCCAAACTGTAAAGAAGCGTCGTCAACTCACGATTCCAAACCTGAACCCGTGAGTTTTCCGTATCCGCAACGAATACATGATTTGTACTGACGGTAACCCGGTCCGGATGATTGAAGCTTGTGACCGCCTTCGCCGAAGTGACCCGACTTCCCAGCGACTGAATGGGTAGACGTGGATCTGTCCCATTCAACACGCACCACCCATCGGGCAATGAGTCACCATTGCTATCACGATTAGTTTGAATCGGCGTCCCAACCGTCCAGACCCCGAAATCAATGAGTTGCGCGGCGGGATTGGTAATGGCAAACAGAGGTGAATCCCCATAGGCCACGGAGGATTCAAACGAGGACGAATCCCAAGCCCTGACATAGATCAAGTCATTGGAGCTAAGATTATGGAGAAAATTCTTACGAAATGCGCCTAGGCCGGGCGAACTTCCCTCCCCAAACCGCCCCCAAGGCAGCAACATATCCGAGCTGTAAAGCAACACATCGTCGCCCATCACCTGGCCGTTGGACAGGGGCGCATCATTGATCCGTCCGGATCCTGCAGAGATGACCTGGAAGAGGCATGAGGTCGCCCCGCCATCTCCCTGCAACGTTCGCCCCAGCCAATCCTTTATCGGGCCCAGGGTGCGCACGGTCACCACATTGGTTCCCCCCGAGATGGTAACCCCGTCAACGATCAAGGGCAGCCCTTCTAAGTTCCCGGGCACCGTCCCGATCATACCCTGATGGTACAAGATGACGCGGGGAGAAGGAAAGTTCTCCGGGGCCGCAACCTGCAATTGCACCGGCATCGGCGCGGTCGCAAAATCACCAGGCAAAATCGTGCCATAGACCAGCGGGTTCCCGCCAATCACCAGGACATTGGTATCAGGCGAACTTACGTTTCCATTCACATTCGATACCTCCGCTGTGCTGGAATTATAGATATTGATAACAACCTGCGTAGTTGTTCCTGCAGGGATATTGGTCGGGGTGTAGGAACTAACCCAGAGCCCGGGAACTCGCTGGCTCGTTATCTTCAAGTCGTCCACATACATTCCCGCCCTAGCCCCACTGGAATCGCTCGTTGCACGGAATCGCACACGGATTTGCCGATTGCCGAATTGGGCATCATCCAGCGCGATCTGCTGACGGATCCATCCCGCAGACATTCCTGAGTAGTAACCGCGCGGAGTCACATTTATCCACGCCGTCCCATTGTACACTTCAACGAAACCGAAGTCGGCGGGCCCCGACACGTATTCAAAATTATGCCACACATAAAAATCTAGCGTCGGCCCGGTCCCCACCTGAATCAGCGGAGACATCACCCAGGCGCCCATGCTGTTGGGATACTCACCCGTCAGTACCGTCCCCCAACAATGAGAGCCGCTGACCGTGTTCGACGGTCCGTCTACATAATTAGTAGAGGGAACGCCCCACTCCCAGGCGCGCGTAGTCAACTGGGCAAACACCTGGGTTGAGGCAATCCATTGTCCCGGTCCGAGCTCAAAGTTATCCGTAAAATCAGCCTTCTCGATCGGCACCACATAAGTTGCAGCCACAAGCGCATCATTGGAATTGGCCACCGGCGCCACCATATCACCCACGGCATCGCTCAAGACATTCATGGTGACCCGCCCGAGGCTTGCCAGGTTGATGACGTCAACAAAATATCGCATGCCGCCACCAGTAATATTGCCTACAATGATATTACTCACCGTGGAGTCACTCAATGAAATCCGGTCACGATTGAGGTCGAGTCCATCAACGGTTTCGTCGAATTTAATCTCGAAGGTGGCTTTCGCCCGCGAGCCACCCCATGTGCGCAGAGTCCCTGCAGGCTTTTTGGTATCGAGCGTCGGGTACTGCGTAAACAATAACGCCCGTTCATTAGCCAACCATCGCTCCCCATCAAAGGAATATTTCCGGTTCAATATCCCAAGTTCATCCTCGATCCCGATGGTGGCATCAATCCCTGATCCCACGGTTCGGTTGGTTTCAGCCACATCCTTGTATTGTATTACAATATCATTGTTAGCTCCGTTCGTAACTGAAGGATCCCAGGGGATACGTATTTGAAAACTGAAGGTGGCCGTCGGCTCGGTCTTGTGGGGAACATTGAGCCAAGTCACGACAAGCTCCTTTGCGACCACATGTATTACTGTATTAGTTACCTCATTGGTCTCCCCGTGGATTACCTCATTGGTTATTATGGTAGAAATCAAGTTGGTTGTGGGAAGTCCATAATAGACCTGCCCCGGGGCCGCCGCCCCCTCCACAACACTCCACAGCGGACAAATCATACCATTGGGCGCATCCATGTTCCGCAAATCGACATTCTTGTCACTCGCCATACCATTCGATACAAAACCGGCCATGCCATAAGCTGACACGTAAATATTGCTGTAGAGGCTGTCGTAGTAGCGAACAGGGAACGGAATCGCCTGAGAAGTACTGACTCCGGAACTTACATTCAGGAGCGTGTGCCCCCCTGCAACGGGATCCACCCAATCATAACTGATCGGACAGATGGTATAGTTATTGCCCACGCGCAAAACAATCTGACGTGTGGTATTGCCCACTCCGATGTTATTAGTAATAATCAAGGTGGCGCGATAGATGCCCCCCGTCAGAGTCGCCGCCACGGACTGATTGATGGAAACCTCCACAGAGCCCATCTCCCCCGCCACCAGCGGGATAGTAGGGGTTAAAATATCCAGCCATAAAGCAGGACTATCCGTCGCGACAGACCAAGTCACATTTGAGTCCGCCGGATTAATAACGGTATAGACCTTATTACTCGGAAGATAAGGACCACCACCTGGATCACCCCCGCTACCAAAGTCATCCTCAGGAATGACATAGTCCGCTGTACCAAGCCCCACTGCAACCCAGGCCAATTTGACAGAAGCTACCGCATTCGTTGTATCACCGAGTTCATCGGTCTCCATAGCAGCGTTCAACCACGCCTCACTGGCGGCAGTATAATCAGTATGAGGGGTTATGTAGCCGGTCAAAGCAAGATAGGCCAATTTTTCTCCTACAGATCTGCCAAGTCCAGGGACATTGTAAGTAATGACACTATCATTAACGCCATACCCACCTTCACAGAGCAGGTAGAAGAAAAAGTTCTGCACACTGCTGTTATAGTGCACTCCGCCCGAATCCAAGTCTCCGGAATACCAAAAGGTTCCCTTATATCGGGTCGGCTGCATTCCCGCCACTCCGACTGTATTACTGTTGGCAGGGTTACGCATATCCCGCATAGCAGTTGATGACAGCCAGCAATCTTCACCTATCAGCCAATCCGCCGTTCCCGCTACCCGGACAGGGTAATTAGATCCTCCATCCAGCTGGGAATCAAACTCCACCAACGCCCCGAAAATATCGGAAAAGGATTCATTTAAAGCCCCGGACTCATAAGCATACACCAGTCTTGCGCTGTGCTCGGTAACCCCGTGTTGGAACTCATGGGCAGCAACATCCAATACGGACAACTCACGGGAAGTTTTGCCATCCCCATCCCCGAAGGTAAAATAGGTTCCATTCCAAAAAGCGTTAGCGTAATTTTCAGAATAATGAACATCCACACGGGCCATCCCGCCCACATTATCAAAACTGTCACGTCCATGAACCGTGAGATAGTAGTTTTGAATATTTTCAAAAGCCCTTGCGGCCGACATTTCACCATAGTCTGAAGCAGCCCAGTCAGCGGTCGGCCGGTAGGCGTAAGTGAAGGCGTCAGGGGCAAAAGCATAAGGCCCGCCCCCGGCATTTTTGACATACCACCGGTTGACAGCACTATACATGTACCTGAGTCCATTGCTCTCCTTCCAACCTTGAACAGTGGTTGAGTCCATGCCTTCACGGATCAACGCATAACCCGTGAGAACCTCCGGCACCCCCACAGCGGGCGCCGCTATTTCTGGAATATCGTTGTAGCGTAACAAAATGGATCCATCTTGAGCATTAATCCAGTAACGCCATCGCCCCACATCGACAGCCTGCTGTTCACCATAAGAAACCACCAGCTGGTATGCCAGTAAAGGCACCACATCGCGGGCATAAATCACAAGGGACGGCCCTTCTGTCAACCGCCCGTCATTTTTACCCATGGCTTTTTGGTCCGCCATTGCAACAGCAGCCGCCTCATCCGGTGTCAACACCGGCGAGATGGCAACGTGATCCATCGCCTGATAGACCCCGTTAACCGAACGCGCCGTGCCTTTTCCATCAAAATGAACCACCATCTGGCCACCAAAGACAGGGAGCCCTTGGTAGGTCTGGTTCAGTCGGACATGGCGGTAACCCGTCGCACTTGACTCGAGGGACTGAAAAGAGAACTCCTGCCCCGCATTCTGGATCCCGTAAAGCCCGGCGACTGCACGCATCACGTCCACAGCCTTGGCACTGAAGTCCGGAGCTGCGGCGACGCCCACGCCCTTGCCTTTAGGCGCAGACGAGCCCTGAAGAAGATCAGCCCCATGCACCGAGGCGGGAATGCCACGCTTGGTGTCCCAGTTGATTCTGAGCAGGGGATTCTTCTTAGCCTCGGCCATCCTGATTTTCAGTGCGGCGACGACCGCCGTTTCAGAGGGTTTGTCACCACCCGCAATCACAAGCGAATGACTATCTGGCATGAGGGCGAAAGAGAGAGAGGCAGCCCCCAAAAAAACAAACCCCGCAATCCAGAGTTGAATAAACTGCAAACGTGTCAAACGAGCATAAAGTGTCACCGAACAGCCCTCCATCGTGGCGCCTTGCAAAAAATAAATCTTATCTGGATACAATTATTTTTGAACTTAACACTACTTATCTGTATCTTCAATAAGTAAAATCAGACTATTAAACGTAATATCGACAGCACCCCCCCCATCCCTATAGCCAAATCCTCGCCCACTAGCAGGATCACGATTTATGAACGCCTACTGGGCCCCACAATGGACGCGGCTCACGCAAGGTTCGCCCTCCAAAAAGAAAGATCGAGAAGATAAAGATCATTCTGCTGGAGGGCGAACCTTGCGTGAGCCGCGTGGGCAGGGTGTCAAATACGGGTTACTACAAAGAAGACATGTCCTTAAGCGAGAATTTGGGCCTATGGCCCCCCCTTGTTAATCAAAATAAATTCATATAGTATATAGCCCATGAGCAAATCAAAAGTCGCTATCCTCAGGACGTCACCAGCCACCGCGCTGGCGGATTATCACCGGGTAATGAATCTGGCCGGGTACCAGAATGTCATTTCCAAAACTGCCGACACCGCCCTGAAAGTGAATATCAGCTGGCATTTCTTCTATCCGGGAAGTTCAACCACCCCCTGGCAATTGGATGGCGTCATCCGGGCCATGAAAAAGGACGGCTATTCGACCTCAAATATCCATGCTTGCCATAACCGAACCGTTGTCATTGACGCTCATCTCGGGGAACGTGAAAACAAGCAACTCAACGTCGTCCAAGCCCATGGGCTCCGCAATGTCCATCTCTATGAGGGAAACGAGCCTTGGATCAATGTCCGGGATGCGGTGGGCTCAATTGCTGATAAGTTCCTCTGCCTGAACGAGGTATATCCAAATGGATTCATGATTCCGAAGCGGTTTATCGGGGAGAACATCATTCACCTTCCCACGGTAAAAACCCACGTTTTCACGACCACAACCGGTGCCATGAAAAATGCCTTCGGCGGCCTGCTTAATGAACACCGTCACTGGACGCATCCTGTTATCCACGAAACACTTGTGGATCTGCTAAGAATCCAGCAGAAAATCCATCCGGGCATCTTTGCCGTCATGGATGGCACGTTCGCAGGGGATGGACCCGGCCCCCGTTGTATGATTCCGCATGTCAAAAACGTGATTCTGGCATCATCGGATCAGGTTGCGATCGATGCTGTTGCCGCTAAACTTATGGGCTTCAACCCTTTACAAGACATTAAGTTTATCCGATTGGCGCATGATGCCGGGCTTGGCTGCGGGGATATTCGCGATATTGAGATTGTGGGCGATCCTGACGCATTGAAGGAAGATTGGCATTTCGTCGGTCCTTTCAAAAAAATGACATTTGCCAGCAAGATGCAGCATAAAATCTATTGGGGCCCCCTTCGCAAACCTATCGAATGGTCGTTAAAGACTGTTCTGGCGCCTTGGGCTTACATTGCAAGCGTGATTTATCACGATTCGTTCTGGTATCCCACCCATCAGAAACTGGTTCATGACATTTTGCATAGTCCCTGGGGCCGGCTATTCCATAATTGGGACAAAGTGGCCATCCCCCCGGATGACCTGACAACTCCCGGCTGGGCGAATGTCGGGGAAGATCCGCTGGAGTTGAAACGGGATAGCTGGAAGTTATTCAAGAAATCCCTCTCAATCCTCGGCACCTGCATCAAAGAGGCGCCGGAATTTGCGGCGAAGAAGAGAAATAAAAATAGTTAATCGTTATCTGTTATTGGTTACTGGAAAGAATACACTATGCCCAAAGTTCAGAATTCCTTTTCAAAACCATTAACTAATAACCAATCACCAATAACAATTCGCCCCCTCCCCATGTCCCGCCGCGAAATGGAGCAGCGGGGATGGTCCCAATGCGATGTCATTCTGGTGACAGGTGATGCCTATGTGGATCATCCGTCATTCGGGGTACCCCTGCTTGGACGGTGGCTGGAGTCCTGCGGCTACCGTGTAGGCATTATTGCCGCACCTGACGCAAATGATGTGGAAGCATTTCGCGTCCTCGGCCCACCCCGCCTGTTCTGGGGTGTCACAGCCGGGAATCTGGATAGTCAGCTCGCACGCCTGACAGTAATGCGTAAGCGTCGCCGGGATGACGCCTACCTACCCGAAGGGGAGGGAGATCTCCGCCCACCTAATGCCACCATCGTGTACGTCACCCGGGTGAGACAGGCGTTTAAGTCAGTGGGCAGTGGGCAGTCGGCAGTAGGCAGAGGGCAGAGGACAGTAGGCAGTGAACAGAAGGTTCCTGTCATTATTGGAGGGATTGAGGCGTCGCTGCGGCGTTTACCTTACTATGACTATTGGACTGACAGCATCAAGCGCTCCATTCTTTTTGACTCCAAGGCCGATCTGCTGGTTTATGGAATGGGCGAACGCGCCATCGCTGAAGTCGCCCACCGCCTCGAGCAAGGCGACTCTCTCACCGGCATCCCAGGTACTGCTGAAATTAAAAGAGTTGAGCGTGGCGACCTGAGCGGCGTTCTGCCAACTGCCCACTGCCCACTGCCCACTGTCCTCTGCTCCCTCCCCTCCTACGAAATCGTCTCCGCCCCGACGGCCGAAGGAAAAATCGCCTTTAATGCCATGACGCGTGAGGTTCTCCTTAACGCCGCCACCGACAGACCCCAGACGTTCATGCAGTCACATGGCGACCGGCAACTTGTTGTTTATCCCCCGGCCACCCCGCTTCACACCAGAGAACTCGATACCCTCTACGCCCTGCCCTTTACCCGCAAGCCACACCCGGCTTATGCAGGCAAACGCATTACCGCATATGATATGATCAAGGATTCCGTGACCACCCACCGCGGGTGCTACGGCTCCTGCGCCTTCTGCGCCATAGCCGCACATCAGGGAAAAACCATTAATTCCCGGAGCCGCAAAGGCATTCTTGACGAAATCCGGCATCTGGCCTCGTCACCCGACTTTCACGGCACGGTCAGTGATCTGGGAGGGCCAACCGCCAATATGTACGGCACCTCCTGTAGTCGGCATGGAGCCAACTGCAAGCGACCAAGCTGTCTGTCACCGGATCTCTGCCCTAATCTCATCACGGATGCGAGCGCCCAACTGGAATTGCTGCGGGAAGCCCGCACGTTACCGGGCGTTAACCACGTCTTCATCACCAGCGGCATCCGCTTCGATCTCGCGTTGGCCCAGGATTCACGCGGTTACATCGCAGAACTGGCCCAGCATCACGTCTGTGGCCGCCTGAAAATCGCGCCCGAGCATGTTACCGCCAACGTCCTGCGACTGATGCGGAAACCCGGCGTCCAGGCTTATCGCGGATTTGTAAAGCGGTTCAAAGAGGCCGATCGGGCGGCTGGCAAGGCGCAACAAGTGATTGAATACTTTGTCAGTGGCCATCCGGGCTGCACCTTAGCGGACATGATTGAACTGGCGCTCTATCTCAAGAAAGAGAATATCCGCGCTGAGCAGGTTCAGGATTTCTATCCGGCTCCGCTGACAGTAGCTGCGGCCATGTTCTATACAGGCCACGACCCCATGACTGGGGAAGCCGTTTATGTGGCCCGCACCGATAACGACAAAGCCATGCAGCGTGCCCTGCTCCTTTGCCACGATCCCAAATTCCACCGCAAAGCCCGCGAAGCCCTGATGGCCGCCAACCGCGAAGACCTGATCAAAGTGTTAGGGTGTTAATGTGTTAGAGGTTTAGAAGAAATTTATCATGCCAAGCCCTGCCCTCTGAAATTTCATCTTTACTGATTTTCAGTAAAACCGTATTTTTTTATGAATATGATCCTAGAACTTAATTCCCGCGGCACTTTAACGCTTCCAAAGGCCATGAGGCACCTGCTCGGTTTAGATCATGGTGGAAGGATTATTGCAGAGACATCGGAACAAGGAATATTGTTGCGCCCTGGCGTAGCATTCCCCATTGAATTATACACCAATGCCCGGGTGGACGAGTTTGATGCTGCCGATGCCGAACTTGCAAAACATTTGAAACGGCGAAAAAAATGAAGGTCTTTGCCGATGCCAACGTTCTGTTCTCGGCTGCCGATCCCAACAATGCCACCAGAATTTTACTGGATGCCCTCTTCCAACACGCAACGGTTGTAATCAATGAGCATGTCTGGGAAGAAGCCCGGCGAAATGTTGAAATGAAACGACCCGGCCTGCTAAACAGCCTTGAGAAACTAAAGCCGAAATTTCACCTCAGTTCACAAATGACTACCGTCACGGACTGCCCGCTACCTTGCTTGCCGATGAACTGAGTCGCAAGGGATGGATTGCCTAATTGAGTGATTTCAGAATTCCACACGCAACCACGCCTTTGATCGCCACATTCATGGCCTCCACCGCTTTTGGGGTCAGTGTTTTTGCAATTGAATTCTTTGCTGCCCTTTGGGCAATCCCTGACTATTTTCCCTTCGCGGCCTTGCCCTCCTGCTTTGATTTGGCCAGTTCGACGAAATCCATCGTTGGCAGTAGAAATTGACCATGAACGGATTGTGCCGTAATTTGCGCCACCTGGGCACGGAGCAGTCCATACAGGATGGCGGCGCCATTAACGCGAAGCGTATGTTCCGCTTGGTCAGCTAAACATGGCTCCTTGAAGGAAAAAAAGGCACGCCCCCTGATCGAGACTCCATAGGGAAAGAATTCCTTTTCCTTTTTCGACTTGGGTTTGACCTGAACTTCGAGGGTTAGTCGATATTTACCCGGCTCTTTCAGGTGTGGCGCTATGTTAATCGCAGAGGAAATGTCGCCCGTATGAACCACCAACGAGGAATCAAACGCCTCGTTCTGAGCGACGGCAACACTTTCAATCTGGTAATGGTCAAGCCGAAAGAGGCAGTTCATAGCGTGTACCTTTCGCATATTGGGCATTTTCGTCCGGAGTGGGATCTCCGCCCAGGCCCTCAATGGTCGCCGTTTCTACCGTCCGAATGGCTGACCCGCCGGATTCGCCTGTCACCGCGAGAAGGCTCACTCTGGCATGTTTGGGAATCAGAATGCATTCCCATTTCAAGTCGAGAACGAAGGCGAGCTTCGCCAAACTCTCCAGACTAAGATTAGCGTGACCGCGCAAGATTTTGGTCACATAGGCAGGACTTACCTTTAACCGACGCGACAGTTCACTGCGAGTTATGCCGGAGGCTTCCATGGCATCAATAATGCGTGCGGCCACTTCAATGACAAGGCCCTCCTCATAAAACTCGAGGTGTTTCTGTGCCCGTTTCAATCCTTCCGCAAAAGTGTATCCACCGCTTTTTCGTACGATCATGGTATTCAAGGCTGCCTCCTGGGCTCTGCTTGTTTCTCATCCCGATGTATTTCAAACCCTAAACCTGCTTCCTTACAGGAAAAATAGCTACGTTTACGACTCATGGCGGTTTCGATTTCCCTTTTAGGCGTCTTCTGCCCCTGTTTATCAAAAGCATGTGCGCATATGACAACCCGGTTGTCATCGTAGAAGAAAATCACGCGTGGCCCCTTCTTAGCCTTCGCCTCATAGAGCTCATGCCCCAAGTCATTGAATTCATCCTTTTTTCTGGATGATCCACGCTCCGCCAGTTGCAGTAACCTCCGCGCAATCTGGTCATGTGCCTGAACATTGCGCTGTTCCAATTCCTCCAGATATTCGGCCACATTTTCTCCCTGCACGATGGCGTACAAAGTAAATGCTGAACCTTCCAGCAGAAACTCCAATTTCATATTTAACCTATAGGTTCAATGTCTGCAACATTATTCAATGCCTTTTGTTTCGATCCAAGATCCACATTAAATCACAAATGACTTATGTGTATAGTACTTATTTAACTATTAAATCACAGGAGGTATACTGGCAGAAACGATCACCACCAGTCGTCCGTTTTTTCGGACAACTGAAATTTTCCGTTCGGCGGGATTCAGAAAGGGTCTGAATCATTTTCCGGAATGCGGCGGCTTACCGTCCGGAGCTTTCATTCTGAACTGTCCGTTTTTTACGGACAGTTCAGAATAACCTTCACCAGAGATTAAGGATTAGCTTTCAGTTTCGCTTCCTCATCGATTCCGGGCGGGAACTGAATGTCGAGGTCTTCGACAACAGTGGCTCGATTTTCTCATGGAAAAGCATTCTGGTCATGGTTTATCAACTCCCAGAAAGAATCTCATTTAGCGGCAGAAAGATAGTTATGCGTTCACCAAAAAACGACCCTTCTTTTAATGAACGCGGCCGTTACATTGGTGCCTGATCACCACCCACTCCATCAGCAGGGACTTTGCCGTCAGGAGCTGGCTCATCCGCGGCAATGCCTTCTGTTTGGGGATCTGCCCGAGTGTTGACTTCAGGTGATTCTGGTTCGGGTGGTGATGGCGGGGGGATATTCTCCAACGGAGTTATCACGACTGGCGGCGGCTCAGGAGCCGGTGCCTGTGTTTCCGGCTCAGGGGGAGTAGGAGTTGTTGAGTTGATAGGTTGCTGGTTGCTGGGAGTCGAGGCTGAGGCAGGAGCAATGACCGGACCAGGCTCCACAATCGGTGTCGGCTCGATGAAGACTGGGGCCGGTTCCGGCGGCGGTGGTTCGGGCTCCACCGGGGTTATCACCACCGGCGTTGGCTCGCTTTCAGGTGCCGGTGTTACTGGCGCAGCAATTTCTGGCTCGGGTTCCAAGACCGGGGCAACCGGTTCGGGCTGGGGCTCTGATATTGGTGGTGGCGTGTAGGCCAAATCAGCTTGAACAGGTTCAGTGATTATCGGCGTAGGTTCCGGTGTTGGGGTCACAGTAGGGGCCGGCTCGGGGCCGGTGCCGCTGGGGACAGCGGCTACTACACCAGAAGACGGCGTGAGAACCGGCCCGGGTTCCACGGCGAGGATCGGCTCCATAAAGTCCGGTTCTGGGTCGCGGCTCGGATAAACCTCGCTCTCCAAAGAACTGTCTGCCTGCGGTAAGCCTGTTAAACCGTCCGAGCCGGATCCTGCTGGAGAAATAGGCGTGACTGGGGCAGACAACGGTTTAGGTTCCGGCACGATCGGGCGTGATGGCGGTGGTGTTGGAATGACCGACGTCGCTGTCACCGGAGTCGGTGGCGTTACCACAGGAACAGGCAGCGGCGTAGTCTCCGCCTTGCTCGGCGCTCCTTGCTCCACGCTCCCCGCTACTACCACCTCTCCACGCAGTGTTGCCAGTATGGTTTTGCCCGCCGCCGGACTCAGGCCAATGACAGGACAGTTGCTAGCCGCCATCTTAACCGCAACCGGCATGGCGGCAGAACTGCACACCAAACCGGCGACCCCGTCACGGAGCAGATCGGCAACCTGAACTGAAGCGGCATTGGGATCGGCAGGGACCATCACCAGAATAAGCCGGTAGCCAGCCGTAGTGATCAATGGTTCCAGTTCGGGAAGCAGCATGGCCGCTTCGGCCAGCCCGGTTACGGATAGAACGAGACCGATAAATGAACGTCTTCCCAGCACCATGTCCCGGGCCATCCGGTTAGGTACAAAACCGGTTTGGCGGATAACCGTCAGCACTCGCGCCTGAGTTTCCTTACTTATCCGTAACTCACCAGCCCGCCCATTGAGCACCTGAGAGACCGTTGAAACCGAGACTTCCGCCGCTTCAGCAACGTCCTTTATCGTCACTCGATAATTCATACTAAAACGTTTTAGCATTGCTGTTATTAATATTCAACGAGGTATTTATAACAGAAAGCGCGTCAAGCCGCGCCGATGAAAAGCGCAGGTCAAGCCGCCGCACTCCAAAACCAAGTGCTATCGCCTTGCCGTGGCTACCACAATTAGGTATCTTTACTTCCATGGATGACACCTCATATGTAATCGTCACAACGACCGTTGAGACCGAAGACCTGGCGGTGAAACTTGCGGAACTTATCACCTCCACCAGACTGGCTGCCTGCGTTCAGTTCTGGCCCATTCGCAGCGTCTATTGGTGGCAGGGGAAAATGGAGTCGGGCACTGAGTTTATCCTCCAATGTAAAACCCCGGCCAACCTTGCTCCTGAACTTCAGGACTTCATCCGTACCCATCATCCTTACGAGATCCCTGAAATCATTGTAACCCCAATCCTCGGGGGTCACCCCCCCTACCTCAACTGGATCCACCAGGAAACCTCAAAGAGGTCCTGAGACTGTCGGCTGTAAAAAGAGCGAAGCTCAGGTGGCAGCCGACGTCCCCGGCGGCTGGGCGATATGGGGACTTTAAATGGACAATGCGTTCGCCGAGGACGTCGAACGCCACCTTTTTCAGCTTTGGCGTCCCGCCAAGATGCCAGTGTTTGACTTTTAGCTCTCTGACCGCTAGATAAGAAGGTTTCCGGAACGGATTTGAATGCAGTTATTAAGTATCAGGTCATGGATAAGATAAATCTCGAACAATCAGTCGGGCTGGTGGAGACGAAGCTGGCCACCATTACGCTTCCTCCGGGTGGGTTCACACTCGAAGGCGGGAATGCTTTGCCAGAATTGACTGTTGCTTACGAGACCTATGGCACATTGAATCCCGCCAAAGACAACGTGGTTTTCATCTGTCACGCCCTCACTGGAGATGCCCATGTCGCCGGGTATCATTCTGCAGACCCGAAAACCCAAGGTTGGTGGGATGCCATGATCGGCCCGGGGAAAGGGATTGATACCAACCGCTTCCACGTCATCTGCGCCAATATTCTGGGCGGCTGCAAGGGGACCACCGGCCCCGCCTCGATCAATCCGGCCACGGGCACCCCCTATGGCGCCGCCTTCCCGAACATCACCATCGGCGACATCGTCCACGCGCACTATCTGCTGCTAAACCATCTCGGAATTGACCGGCTCTACGCCATTATCGGCGGCTCCTTTGGGGGCATGCAAGTTCTGGAGTGGAGCATCCGTTACCCCGATATGCCTGAGCGCTGCATCTGTCTCGCCAGCGCGGCCTCACTTTCGGCCCAGGCGCTGGCCTTTGATATCGTTGGCCGCGAAGTGATCACCAGTGACCCCGGCTGGGCGCAGGGCGATTATTATGGCACCGGCACACAACCCAGCAATGGATTGGCCGCTGCCCGTATGCTGGGCCACATCACCTATCTTTCCCCGGAAATCATGACTCGCAAATTCGGGCGGAAGAAAAAAGAGAACCCGGCAGGGGAACGTTTCAGAACCCGTTTCGAGGTCGAAAGTTATCTTCAATATCAAGGCGAAAAATTCGTCGAACGGTTCGACTCCAACTCCTATCTGCACATTACCCAGGCCATGGACAGCTATGATCTGGCTGAATCTTATGGCGACCTCAAAACCGCCTTCCAGAATGTGAAAGCCCGCTTCCTGATTGTGGCGTTGAGTTCCGACTGGCTATTCCCGCCCGAACAGTCATTGGAAATCGCCTCAGCCCTGGTCCAAATCGGAAAACCCATCTCGTATTGCCTGCTCAAGGCGCCCTATGGCCATGATGCCTTTCTGGTGGATATCGACCAGACCTCACAGGTCATCTGCACCTTCCTGGGCGGCTGTGCTCAATGTGCCGCGCCCGTCAAGGCGGTCAAGCGTGACGATTACGACCTGATTGCCTCCCTGATCGAACCCGGTTCACGGGTACTCGATCTCGGCTGTGGCGATGGCGATTTGCTCTCCCTTCTGACTGCGAACCGGCAAACTTCCGGCATGGGTGTGGATATCGAGTTGAGCCATCTGATCGCCGCCATGGGTAAGAATCTCGACGTTTTCCATAGTGATATTGACCAGAAACTCGACATGATTCCCGACCAGACCTACGACTTCGTCGTATTAAGCCAGACTCTTCAGGTGGTGCGACATCCCCGTGAAGTCCTCCATGAGATGCTGCGTATTGCTCGTGAAGGGATTGTCAGTTTCCCGAACTTTGCCAACTGGCATAACCGGCTCAGACTGGGCGTCACCGGACGGATGCCCAAGACCGATGCGTTACCGTTCGAATGGTACGATACGCCCAATATTCATCTGGCCACCTGGCAGGACTTTCTCAACCTTTGCCGCAAGGACAACATCCGGGTCAAGCGGGTCATTCCCCTGGCTGAACGTCGACTCAGCAAGCTCCTGATCGCAGCAGGGCTTGAAAATCTCGGTGCCGAGCGAATCCTGGTAAACATCACGAGGGCTTAATTATGAACACGACCATGCCAACCCCATCTCATAATCGTAATCTTAATCGTAATCGTAATCTCTTTTTTTCAGCGACAATGACCCGGAACCGATTAAGATTATGATTAAGATTACGATTAAGAGTTAAATCATGAACACACCCCCCCTCACTGCCTCTGACCTGAAATCGCTTGCGGAAAGCCTCTGCTCCTGCGAGTCCTGCTCCTCGTCCGCCAAAAACACACGGGGCTTTCATCTGGCGGGCCGGAACTCCATTTATCAGGCGCTTGATGACTTGATTGCCATCCTGTTCCCCGGCTGTCATGGGCGCGAACCTATGCCACCCAAGCTCCTCTGCGAGTTTATCGCGACAAAACTCGCGTCTGTACACGCCATTCTTTCCGAACAGATCGAGCATGCCTTTCGCTATCAATGCCAGTTCGATCAATGTACGGATTGCGGGGATTGCCCTGAAAAGGCAGCGGCCGCGGTCAAACGACTGCTGGATTCCCTGGCCGATCTAAAGCAAACCCTCCAGCAGGACATCGTGGCGGCCTACGAAGGAGATCCCGCCGCACGCTCCATCATGGAGGTGGTAATGAGCTACCCTGGACTTCAAGCCATCATGGTTCAACGGATCGCCCATGTCCTGTATCAGGCGCAGGTTCCGCTGATTCCCCGCATCATGACTGAACACGCCCATTCCCAAACTGGGATCGATATTCATCCCGGTGCCAAAATAGGACCCGGTTTCTTCATCGATCACGGTACCGGCGTCGTGATCGGCGAAACCAGCACCATTGGCAAAAACGTAAAACTTTATCAGGGCGTAACTCTGGGCGCGCTCAGTTTTCCCAAGGACAAAGACGGCCATCCCATCAAGGGGATCAAGCGGCATCCGGCCGTGGAAGACGATGTCACCATCTATGCCGGGGCCACCATTCTTGGCGGAGAAACCACCATTGGCGCCGGTTCAGAAATCGGCGGCAATGTCTGGCTCACCCATTCGGTCCCCCCACATTCAAAAGTTTATAACCAACAACCCAAACCGCTCATCACCAGCAAAGAGTCTCATAAATGACCATTCCACATAATCTTCATATCTTCAAGGGCGGGCCAGTTTTCTCGGCCTTTCGCATCCACCAACTCACCCGGGATCTCACCACGGAACTCCCCGATTGCAGCATCGATTCCATTGAGGCCGTGACCATCACCCTCGTGGAAACCGTCCCTCAATTCACCGCTGAACTCTGGCCGCGGGTGGCCGCGCTGCTGGATACCGATTGCTACATTCCTGCCACCACTACTGACGGCTTCTTCGTGACTCCCCGCAAAGGGACGCTGTCGCCGTGGGCCTCCAAAGCAACCGACATTTTCCACAACTGCGGGCTTTCTGATGTACAACGGGTCGAACGCGGGATTCTGTTCCATGTCCGGCTGAAAGACGGCCGTTACGCCTCCGTGGCGCAATTACAGCTTGCACTCCATCTGTTCCATGACCGCATGACCGAGGGGCTATACAACGATATCTCAGATATCTTCACCCATATTCCCCCTGCCGCTCTGGTGACCGTTGACATTCTTGGCGGCGGACTTGCAGCGCTGCAAACGGCCAACGTCACCCTGGGGTTGGCCCTGTCGGATGACGAAGTCCGGTATCTCTACACGGTTTACTCCAAAATCAAACGCAACCCCACCGATGTTGAACTGGTCATGTTCGGCCAGGTGAACTCTGAACATTGCCGCCATAAAATCTTCAAGGCTGACTGGATCATCGATGGCCAGCCCCAGACGACCAGTCTCTTTGATATGATCCGGAACACCCATCAACACCACCCGCAAGGCACTCTCGTCGCGTACGAGGATAACTCTGCGGTCATGGAAGGGTTTCCCGGAAACTGGTTTGAAGTTCACCCCAGCGGCTCAAACCACTACGGCGGACTGCCGGAACAAATTGATATCCTGATCAAAGTCGAAACCCATAATCATCCCACGGCGATTTCACCCTATCCCGGCGCGGCCACCGGTGTCGGCGGCGAAATCCGGGATGAAGGCGCCACGGGAATCGGCGGACGCCCGAAAGCCGGGCTCTCCGCTTTCTTTGTATCCAACCTTAAGATCCCCGGCTTTGTGATGCCCTGGGAAAAAGATCATGCCGAATTCCCCACCCGGCTCGCCACCCCGCTCGAAATCATGACCGATGGTCCACTGGGCGGCGCACGGTTCGGCAACGAATTCGGACGGCCTCAGTTAACCGGTATTTTCAGGACGTATGAACACCGCCACAATGAGCGTGACCGTGGCTATCACAAGCCCATCATGGTGGCGGGCGGCATGGGTAACATCAAGCGCCAGCACGTGCTGAAAAAGCCCATCCAAACCGGCACCCATATCATTCAGCTAGGCGGGCCGGCCTTACGAATTGGACTGGGTGGCGGAGCGGCTTCATCCATGGGCAGTGGCAGCAACGCCGAGAAACTCGATTTCGATTCCGTGCAACGCGACAACGCCGAAATCCAACGCCGGTGTCAGGAAGTTATCAATTCCTGTATTGCACTGAATGACGCAAATCCCATCGTAAGCATCCACGATATCGGGGCTGGCGGACTTTCCAATGGCTGCCCCGAACTCGTCTCAGAAACCGGGGGCCGCTTTGAACTTCGCAAGATCCTGAACGAAGAAATGTCCATGAGTCCGATGGAAATCTGGTGCTGTGAGGCCCAGGAACGTTACGTCCTGGCCGTGGCCCCTGAAAGCCTGGATTGCTTTATGGCACTCTGCCGGCGCGAACGCTGTCCTGCGGCTGTCATTGGTCAGGCCACAGATGACAAACGGCTCGTACTCCATGATTCCCATTTTAAAAATAATTCCATTGATATCGACCTGCAGGTCATCTTCGGCAAGCCGCCCAAAATGCTGCGGGATGTTCAACATCGGCAGGAAACCCACGCCGAGCTGGATCTCTCCGGAATTGACTTGAACGAAGCCGTCGAGCGGGTTCTCCGCCTGCCGGCAGTAGCCAACAAAACCTTTCTCATCACCATCACCGACCGGTCCGTAACAGGAATGGTCACCCGTGACCAGATGACGGGGCCCTACCAGACCCCCATCGCCGATGCCGCTGTGACTGCCGCCATGTTTGACGGCTATGTCGGCGAAGCCATGTCCATGGGCGAAAGAACCCCCATCGCCATCCTTAATGCGCCCGCCTCAGGCAGAATGGCTGTGGGCGAAGCGTTGACCAACATTGCAGGAACCTTCACCGGGCCCATCGGCAATGTGAAGCTCTCCGCCAACTGGATGTGCGCCTGTGGCGAGAAGGGCGAGGATGCCGCCCTGTTTGATACCGTCCGGGCCGTGGGCCTGGAACTGTGCCCGGCACTCGGGATCTCTATCCCGGTGGGCAAGGATTCGCTCTCCATGCGTACTACCTGGCAGGATTCAAAGGGGAAAGCCGAAAAACAGGTCGCCCCCCTCAGCCTGGTCGTTAGCGCCTTCTCCCCCGTGCAGGATGTCCGTAAAACGGTTACCGCCGAACTCAAGCCTGTTCCGGATTCCGTGCTGATCCTGTTGGATCTCGGGCGAGGGCAGAACCGGTTAGGCGCCTCGGCGCTGGCCCAGGTTTACAACCAGGTGGGGGCCACGCCACCGAATCTGGATTGCCCGGCGGACATGGTGAATTTCTATGGAGCGATGCAGGAATTAATTCGCGAAGGGCTCCTGTTAGCCTATCATGACCGTTCGGATGGCGGACTGTTTGCGACTTTAGCCGAGATGGCCTTTGGAGCCCATCAAGGCCTCCGGGTTCAAATCGACGAACTTGGCGATGAACCTTTCTCCATCTTGTTCTCAGAGGAACTCGGGGCCGTCATACAGGTATCCGATCAACACATTGCCCACGTCAACGAGATCCTCAAGCGCCATGAACTCGGCGACCTTGCCTTCATTCTGGGCAGTCCCGTGGCAGACAAATCGCTTTCCATCCAAATGGGAGATGCCTCCATTTTTCAGGGTAATGTCATTGAGCTCAAGCGTATCTGGTCGGAGTTGACCAGTGAGATGCAATCCCGCCGCGATAATGCCGAATGTGCGCGCCAGGAATTCGATGCCCTCAAAGACGAATCAGATCCCGGCCTCTCATTTAAACTGACCTATGATCCCTGCCAGCCCTTTAATATTGGCGGAAATAGGCCCAAGATGGCCATTTTACGGGAGCAAGGAATTAATGGGCACATAGAAATGGCAGCCGCGTTCGAGCGGGCAGGTTTCACCAGTGTGGATGTACACATGACCGACTTGCTCTCCAGCCGCGTCAATCTGGCCAACTTCTCAGGGCTGGTCGCCTGTGGCGGATTCTCTTACGGTGATGTCCTGGGCGCCGGCGCCGGGTGGGCGAGAAGCATTCTTTTCAATGAACGCCTGCGCGACATGTTCCAGACCTTTTTCCAGCGGCCGGACTCCTTTACCCTGGGCGTCTGTAATGGCTGCCAGATGGTCTCTCTGCTCAAGGACATCATTCCCGGTGCCGAGGCGTGGCCGCGCTTTACCCGCAATAAGATCGAGCAGTTTGAAGCCCGCTTCGCGACGCTCGAAATTCTGTCGTCCCCCTCGATCCTGTTTAAGGGAATGGAAGGCTCCCGCATTCCCATTCCTGTCGCCCATGGCGAAGGGTTCACCAACTTTGAGCGAACAGGGTCTGCGGCAGAAATCGCCTCACGTAAACTGGCCGCGCTCCGCTTTGTTGATCACTATGGACGGCCCACGGAAAACTATCCACTCAATCCGAACAGTTCTCCTGGCGGACTCACTGGCGTCACCACCCTGGACGGGCGCGTCACCATCATGATGCCCCACCCTGAACGGGCTTTCCGTGCGGTACAGTTGTCCTGGAAGCCGCAAGGCCTTTTCAAGGGCGAAGAAGGCCCCTGGCTGCGCATGTTCCAGAACGCACGCAAGTTCGTTGATTAGTTTTTGCGGCGGGCAGCGGATTGCCTCGAAGTGGATTGCCAGAATTTCTGAAAATCAGATTGAAGCTTTCTCAGGTCAACACCCTCCAGCATGTCGTCCGTTGCTATCTCGGCATTACCGCCGTTGCGGAGCATCGCGGCAACGTATTTATCAAGCAAACCGGGATAGAGACAGGACACGTCTTTTTTCAAATAGTAAACCAGTGCCCAGGATAGGATATAATTATCAAGTCGAACTTTTTCATTGGGATCATAAAAGGCCTCCCTGGTAAGTTTGAAAAGTCGACGGAGATCCATACGGTTTTCCACCTGCATCTTGTTGAGATAGGAAAGCACCCTGGGGGACTCCTCAATCGTGAGCCGTCCGTTAGACAGAGAAGCGTTCTCGAAAAATTGGGCATAACCTTCATTGAACCACATGGAGGCATTCGCCTGCCCGAGGGCATAGAATGCGTATTGATGAAAACCCTCATGAAATGCCACACGTAAAATGGATTCGCGTTTAGCATGGGATCCCTGGTCAGCCGCAGGACAAATCACAAGCTCTTTCCTGGCGGGCATCCAAAGTCCCTGAGTCCAACCGCTTTCCTCCCCCACATATTCGCGATATTCCAACTGAGTAGCCGGAATACGTATAACTCCAATACCTGCCGCCTCAGGCTCCGGGATGCATTGCTTGTAAGCAGATCTGATCGCTTTCATGGAGCCCTTAAGCTGCTCAACCAGCGAACCGGAGCCCCCTTTCAGGTTCGAGAGGATGATGTAGTCTGGAGTGACGTCATACCACCATCCTTTTAAATTGCGAATACTGTTAAGTACCTGTTGCCGGGAAACCGCCATGGAATCAGAGTCCACAAGCCCCTTCTCCATCTTGGTCAAGGTCTCACGCACCACCGGCTGAGTCATGGTGATTGTGGAAATGGAACCCAGAAATTCTCTTTCTATAATTTCGCACGCCGTGTCCATGCGAATTTCCGGATTGAGATCAAACTGTGCACACACCCAGGGGGATGCACTGGCTTTTCCAGCGCCACGAGCCAAACGAAAAACATACGCAACGCGATTCGGGAGGTGGGCCTCCATGAGATAAACCCACACAGGCGAAATGCGGGAGAATTGTTTATTTAACCGCTTACCCAGCGGGTGCGGACAGCCGGTAAATCCGGCAACCCAGCGGGTAAGATCCGCTTCGGTAGCAAACCGGGTAACATTGGTTGTCAGAAGACTCTGCTGTTCGAACACAGCCTGGGTCACATGTTGGCCGGGGTCTACGTCTGGTGGAAGACGGGACATGAACGCCAGAAGAAGTTTATTGTCGTCGTGCCCCACCCATTGTCCGGCATATTGCCCCTGTCTCCAGAGCTCCAGAGGCGAAAAGCGATCCTCTTTCCAGGTCTCCCCACCCCGGTTAAACTGGTAAACGCAAACAGAGGGAGAGGCGGGGGGGACTTCCCGTGCCCCGGGCATTAATTTCAATTGGATGCCAAGCTCCGGCAAATCCGTCGGCTTCACAAAGGTCAGTATTGGACGCGCGATCCCACAAACGGGCAGACCGGCCATGACGATCAGAATCGGGAGAAGCGGCCATCGGAATAAATTCATAAACGGAGACTCAAGTATTGCACAACGAAGCTGGCGAAGACCCCATCCCCCTGGCCGCGAAAGGCCACGTCATATTCCCGGCGTAACCGCTTTAACTCCGTCCGCGTAAGCGACACAGACGCCCGCGACACAGCCCCTCCGGTTAACCCCTGGGCATGAATGGTACTTAAAAAGTCATCGGCAGAATGGTAGCGGGTTTGAATGCTCTCCTCCTCGCTGGTCACAACGGTAAACCCGGCGGCCCTTGCAGCCTCCAGAACCTCTGCAGCTGTTGATAACCTGCCAGCCGGGATCTTTCCGGGCGCCACTCGCCGGCGTAACGCATGGAGCTCCGCCAGCGTCCCGTCTATCATCAAAGCCACATAACACTTCCCCTCGGGAAAAAGATGCCGCTTTAAATTTGCAAAAGTCCCTTCCAAAGGGGTCGCCCAATGAAGCGCTGAACTGCTGACCATCAGATCAAAGGGACGCGGGGTGGAAAACTCCCGGACATCTGCAACCACAAACTCCATGCGGGGATCATGCCCCCATCGTGATCGGACTGCCGCGACCATTCCCTCTGCCACATCCAAAACGCAAAACGAGGCCTCAGGGTAACGCTGGCGAAGCGGCTCCGTAAGAATACCTGAACCACAGCCCACCTCGAGAATACGGCCGCTCCCCACCTCCCCGGGTTCAGGCAAGGTCTCAATCAGACGCGCCGCCACATGCCGGTGCAAAGAAGCGCCCCGTTCATAGGTCTGAGCCGCACGGGAAAAACGATTAGCGACAGATGTCATTTGATAATTCCTTCACGTTGTGCGGCCTCTGCGATCACACCAGCCACGCGATTCAAAATCTCGGGGGTATGTTCCAAGCTCACCGAGAGCCGCAACCGGGCTGAACCCCGGGGAACCGTCGGGGGACGGATGGCCACCGCCAGAATGCCCCACTCCACCAATCGGCGGTGGAGCCGGACCGCACGCTCATTATCCCCTACCATCACCGGAATAATCTGACTTTCCGAGGAACCGGTATCCAGCCCCAGTTCCCTCAGTCGTACCCGAAATTTTGCCGAATGTTCAAGAAGCTGAAACCCCATCTCTGGATTATTGCGCAGACACTGCAAGGCCCCAAGTGCCGCCCCGACCATGGCTGGTGGTAATGCCGTTGAATAGATGAAAGACCGCGCCTTATGAATGAGCCACCGGCGCATGTCCCCTGAACAGGCCACAAACCCGCCATATCCGCCCAAAGCCTTACTCAAGGTTCCCATGGAACAATTGACCTGCGACTCCGAACTGGACTGCCGGACTACCCCCGCCCCACCCGAGCCGAATACCCCCGTTGCATGCGCCTCATCCACCAGTACCATTGCGCCCCCCGCTTCAGCCACTTCCGCCAAAGCTGCTACCGGCGCGATATCCCCATCCATACTGAATACGGACTCCGTCACCATCAGGCGCTTTCCGCCCGAAACGCACGCCCGGATCAAGCGTCGGAAGTCTTCATGGTCATTATGATGAAAACGATGCACTTTTGCCCGGCTCAGCACCGCGGCATCCAATAAACTGGCATGAGCCAACCGATCGATAAAGATATGGTCATCGCGGCCTACCAAGGCGCTAATGATGCCAACATTCGCCGCATAACCGCTACCGAACACCAGTGCGGCAGGATAGCCTTTCAACCCGGCCAACTGTGTCTCCAGCTCCTCATGACATTCCAAGGTACCTGTCACAAGCCGAGATGCCGTGGATCCGGCTCCGTAACGCCGGGTCGCGTCTGCCATGGCGGTAAGGACCACCGGATTCCGGGCAAGGCCGAGATAATCGTTACTTGAGAAATTGACAAGCATCTGCGCTCCGGCCGTGATGTTCACCCCGGTATTTTGGTAGGTAACCAACTTTCTTTCGAGCCCCCCCGCCTTCAGGGACCCAAGTTCATTTTCCATCCATATTTCCGTAACTCGCATATCCCGTATCCTGCTTGGAGGAATCCACCATGTCCAGAATTTAAGTGTGTAATTTATGTGTATAATTTATGTTGCAGGCATAAGGACAATGCTATAGCCTCTTCTGCTGTGGACCGATATGCGGTCTGGTGATTTACGGAGGTGAATGGGCAGGAAGGTGACCGAATATATATAGTTTTTGTCGATTGTTTTTTGTTTTAGAAGTGTTTTTGAAATAGTTTTTATTTTTTGGAGTATAGAAAAGTGAATATTTACGTTGGAAATCTGCCTTATCAAACGACTCAGGATGATCTTAAAGCCCAGTTTGAACAGTACGGGGTTGTAGAATCCGTCAACATCATTCAGGATCGCGAAACCGGCCGTTCAAAAGGTTTTGGCTTTGTCGTCATGCCCGACGCCGCTGCTGCCCAGAACGCAATCGATTCCTTGAACGACAAGGATGCGGGTGGTCGCAAAATGAAGGTGAACGAAGCTCGTCCCCGCGCCGAAGGTGGTGGTGGTGGCGGTCGCGAAGGCGGCTTCGAGAGCCGTGAACGCCGCTGGTAATTTAACCAGTATTGTTGAGTGATCTAAGGCCGGGGCCAAAACCCCGGCCTTTTTTGTCTAAAGGCTTGACCTCGGCTGGCTCTCGGACTATATTTTGCTGGCTTGTGGAAAAGGGTATTATGCAAAGAGTGGGCATGTCCCACTCTTTTATGTATGGGTTGATCGCTAAGTTTTGGTGAGGTGTGACTATGAATGGTGAATTATCATCGGTACTGAGTTACCTTGAAAAAGAACGTGGCATTGACCGTGAGACGCTGTTTCTCACGGTTGAAAGTGCCTTGTTGTCAGCCTCTCGAAAAAGCGTGGGGCCCGCCAAAAATATACGTATTCACATGGATCGTAAAACCTGTGATATCAAGGCTTTCGCCACCGTCCTCGTCGTTGAAAAGGTGGATAATCCTCACGATGAAATCAACCTTGCGGGAGCTCGCCGGGTTAAATCAGACGCGCAACTTGGAGATTCCGTTGAGATCGAGGTAACCCCTAAAAACTTTGGCCGGATTGCCGCCCAAACAGCGAAGCAGGCTATTTTACAGAAAATCAGGCAGGCCGAACGTAATATCGTTTTTGAAGAGTATCGGGACCGGGTGAATGATATTGTTAGCGGAACCATTCGCCGCTTTGAACGGAACGACATTGTGGTCGATCTGGGCCGAGCCGAGGCAATTCTGTCATCCAAAGAACGTATTTCGACTGAAATGTATCAAATGGGCGATCAAGTTCGCGCCTTGGTGCTGTCTGTTCAGGATAACGCTTCAGGCCCCTGCATCATGCTCTCACGAAGTCACCCCGACTTTTTACGCCGGTTATTCCAACTTGAAGTGGCTGAAATCTCCGATAACACTGTGGAAATTAAGGGAATTGCCCGTGAGGCTGGCTTCCGGACGAAAATTGCGGTCGTGTCCCGCGACGCGAAGGTTGACCCCGTTGGGGCCTGCGTCGGCATGCGGGGTGCGCGTGTCAAAAATATCGTGCGCGAACTGTCTGGCGAAAAAATTGATATTGTGCGGTGGAGCGATGACATCAAAACCTATGTCAGCAACGCCCTCTCCCCTGCCAAACTGTCAAAAGTTGAGATTGACCCGGACAAACCCCGAGTCATCCATGTGACGACCGAGGCGGATCAACTTTCGCTCGCTATTGGAAAGCGTGGACAGAATGTCCGGCTCTCCTCAAAATTGACCGGCTGGAAAATTGATGTCCAGAAGGATGAAGGTAATATTTCGTTTGAGGAGAAGGTGGCAAAGGCCGTCTGTGATCTTGCCGCCATCACCGGCATTGGGCGCGCCAATGCAGAGAAATTGGTTCAGGCCGGTTTCCTGAACATCGAGGGCATTTTGGCCGCAGAAGTGGCTGACCTTGAAGCAACTGGCGAATTCGACCAGGCAACTGCCAAAATCATTTACGAGGCCGCGGCCGCAGCACAGCCCGCCGTACAGGAGAACATCGAATAGCCCATGAGAGTTCATGAATTAGCCAAAGAATTAGGGATCCACAGTAAAGACCTGCTGGATCAGTTGACCGCCATGGGCCTGCAACCCAAGAACCACATGAGCACATTGGAGGCTGATGTTGTGGCCAAATTAAAATC